>NZ_PJJV01000058.1:0-60631 GCF_002929655.1 Cryobacterium sp. M23 | reverse complement strand
GCTGATCACGCACTACACCCGCATCCTGCGCTACATCAAGCCGGACTTCGTGCACGTCTTCGTCGACGGCCGCATCGCCGAGCAGGGTGGCCCCGAACTCGCCGACCGCCTCGAAGACGAGGGCTACGATCGCTTTCTCACCGAATCGAACGTAGGTTAGGCGCATGGTTTCCACGCTGCCCCCGGCGCGCTTCGATGAAATCGAAGAGGCGCTCAAAGACGTCATGGACCCGGAACTCGGTATCAACGTGGTCGACCTCGGGCTCATCTACGACCTGGGCTGGGACGATGAGAACGATGCCCTGATCATCCACATGACCCTGACCTCGGCCGGCTGCCCGCTGACCGATGTCCTCGAGGAGCAGACCGCCGAGGCGTTGGACGGCGTCGTCGACCAGTTCCGCATCAATTGGGTCTGGATGCCGCCGTGGGGTCCCGAGAAGATTACGGACGACGGCCGCGACATGATGCGGGCCCTCGGCTTTTCTATCTGATCACCCTCGAACGCACGCGAAAACCCCGATTTCCGGAGGAAATCGGGGTTTTCGGGTTAGATGGACTGCCGATAGCCGAAGAACTCATGGTCGTTGTGGTAACCACCAAACCCCGCACCGATCTCAGAGAAGTCCTCAACGAACTCGATTCCCTTGATCCACTTCACCATCTTGAAACCCAGCTGCGTTTCGTTGCGCAACCGAAGCGGTGCTCCGTGCCCGAAAGATATGGTCTGCCCGTTGAGGTCATAGGCGAGCATGGTCAGTTTGTAGCTCATCTGCTCGATGGGTTGGGCGTCGTAGTACGTGCCACCGTCCGGACCCGCCGCGAAGGAATAGAAAATGACCCACTTCGCCTCGGGTTTCGGCTGCACCAGATCCAGGATCGTCTGCATTGAGATTCCGCCCCACTTCGCCACCCCTGACCACCCCTGAATACAGAAGTGCTGGGTGATCTGATCGTGATAGGGGAGACCCTGCAACTGTGCAAGGTTCAAATCAACGGGGTTCTCGACGAGCCCGTTGATCCTCAGTGTGTAGTCCGCGAAGTTGCCCGCTCGAAGCGCCTGGTATTCCTCGGAGTCCGGGTATTTGCCGTTGTGCCAGAAGTACGGTGAAATGTCCTTCTCCGTGTACTGGCCGGGGTTCGCGTCGATGTGTTCAAATAGACGCTGCGCGCGGCCGATCAGCGCGAAACCGACCTTCTGCACCACACGAGGATGCCGATAGGTGAAAGGCGTGGCTGCGAGCCATCCTCCAATGACGACGATCATCGAAGCCGCGAAGATCCCGATGCCGACCCACGATTCACTGTCCTGAGACGCATACATGTGGTTGAGGTTGCGCAGGGCGCCTGTGGTCATCACCAGGGTGACGTGCACAACGATGAACATGACGAACCAGCAGAGCACGAAGAAGTGCAGCGAACGGGCCACCTGGATGCTGAACACCGAGCTGATTTTACGGAAGCGGGTCGACAGCGCGGGGGACATGCCGAGGCCGGTGACCAGGGCGAGAGGCGCCGCAATGAAAACGGTGATGAAGTAGGCGATCAGCTGCAGACTGTTGTAGTTGGTCCACCCGCTCTCGGCCGGCCAGTCCAAGGACAGGTACTGAAGGGCGGCCGACGCGGCGTTGGGGACGACGTCCCAGCTCAGCGGGACCACGCGCATCCACTGCCCCGTCGCAAAGATGAGTACACAGAATATGATTCCGTTGAGCAGCCAGACCGTATCGACGCCGAGGTGCCACCACCGTGCGAGACCGATGGAGTGACGGCGCCCCGGCAGGCCGACACCATCGGGCAAGGTGATTGAGTCCTCCTTCGCCGTGTAGAGCGGATCGCTCGGCACCGGCTTCTGCATGCGAAACCAGTCCTTACCCGGTGTCGAGTGCCGGGTCCAGTACAGCCGCGGATGGTCCGCCATGATGCTGACACCGGACCGGATGATGAAGATCATCATGAAGAGGTTCAGGAAGTGTTGCCAACCGACCCACGCCGGGAACCCGACCGGGGCGTTGTCGGGCAATGCAGTCGCTCCCGGATACTGGCTCATGAAGTCCTGCACCGCGGGCATCTCCCGCAGCCCTTTGGCAATGGCGATCCCCACGATCAGCAGGACCAGTCCAATGGGAATCAACCACAGCAGATTGAACCACTTGTCCGTGCCGATCCGCACCCGCGGGGCAACGCCGTACTGGGCAGGGACCCGGCCGGCCCAGTGGTCATCCACCACGTGGTACCGCTTCGTGTCCAGTTCCTCCCGAAAACTTCTCCGCGTCCCCCCTGCTCCAATGTCTGTTGCAGGAATATTTCGATCAATCGAGTTTGTATCCATACCGTCCCCATTTGAGAAGCAGGACGCCTCCCCAACCGTGTCGGGAGTGCGACATACAGCACCGTTATGCCCATCTCCTGCTTGCTGCCTGCAAGTATCCTCCTATTAAACGGAATATATTCCGCATTAATCCGGTTAACCGCCCGGGGGAGTCGATCCGTGCCCTCGGCTTCTTCATTTGATCCGCATTTGATCCGCGTCTGATCCACTCCTGATCCACTCACGTCGAAGGGGCACCGGCCATCTGGCCGGCGCCCCTTCGACGCATCCTGAGCGGTGATCCGATCCTGGTCACTCGTCCGATGTATTCTCCTCAGTGCCCATTTCCCGAGCGTCCGTTTCAGCGGACGACGCCAACTCAGACGGCTCCCAATTCTCCAAATTGATCAGGGACGGGTGCGGCCAGACGTCGGTCTCACCCTCCTCGAACATGTCGCCCACAGGGCTGATGGTTTCCTGTTCCCCATCTGAGCCGGACGGGGCGAGGCCCGTCCGGGTTCGGCGGGGGTGGTGCGGCTGATTCGTGGCCCATCGTCGACCTCCTCGCATTCGTGCAGCAACCGCTGCGGCTGCAGCCGACGGTAGGCCTCCGTCCTGTTCGCCGCTAGACGAGTGGGTGACTGCTTCACGGCGCACGCCGTGGAAGCCGGCGGATGGCCTATCGTGCGCCAGCTTCCACACGGTGCGCCGCGGGACGCGACAGGCCTGACCACCGGTCGGCATCGGATGCGGTACGCCTTCGTGACGATGACGGACACGGGAGTGGGGTTCGCGAACAGGTCGAGAACCGGGCAGTGCGCGTCGACGGTTACCCGCAGCTCCTGGTAGCGCTCATCGGATTCGGGACCGGTGATGGTGATGTGCAGGCGGATCGCTGAGAAGCCGGCCCGCACGTCCTCGCTTATGCCGAACAGCCTCCGCACGTCGAGGTCGCCCTCCGCGGCAATCTCGATCTCGTCGACCTGGATGCCCAGCCCCTGGGCGTAGAGGCGGTAGACGACCACCTGGCACGAGGGCAGGGCGCCGAGCGCAATCTCGACGGGGCTGGCTGCCACATCGTCTCCGGCCAGGGCTCCGGGCTCGTCGACGAGGAAGACATGCTTGCCGGCCGTGATGCGGGTGGCGACCGAGCCTTCGCCGGCGAACGTGACCCGGTAGGTCAGTTTCGCTTTCGACGTCTCAGCGCTGATGCGCTCACTCCAAGCGGTTCCGGCGGCGATGAGGCGGCCAGCACGATCTTCGGCACGGGGGGAAAGCGCGGCGGGCGTCTGCACGAGTGTCATGCCTAACCATAGGAGGCCAGTTTGGCCCGGGCACCCCGCCCGGTCACACAACGTCATGGCCGAGCGCTGCCGCATGGTTCCCGGGCCGAAATGCACCCTACTAGAACCTTATTCCAGTGTGTAGAATGACATTCTAAGAAGAAGGGTGAAGTCCCGATGAGCATCAAATCCCGCCGGGAGGCCCAGTCGAGCGAGACCCGCACCTTGATCGTGCGGGCCGCGCTCCAACTGATGCTTGAGCGAGGGTACATTTCCACCACTCTCGGCTCGATCGCCGCCGAGGCAGGCGTCGCGGTGCAGACCATCTACAACTCGGTCGGTGGCAAAGCCGCCGTTCTCTCCGCCGTGCTCGACCGCGCGGCCGCACGTGCACACGAACCGGAAGCCGGCCCCCCACCGCTGCGCAGTCAGATCGCCGGAGCGCGCACGGCCGCCGAGATCATCCGAATCCTGACCGGCTGGATCGCCGACCTGAACGCCCAGACGTCCGGGGTGCACCGCGTGATCGCCCAGGCGGCCGGAGTCGATGCAGACATCGCGGAGCTGGAGATGCGGCGTTCCGCCCAGCGACTTCTCCAGTACGGCGAGGTCGCGACCGCGCTGCGCTCACGGCACAGCCTGCGCGGGGGAGTGAGCGACCACGAGGCGGCGGCAACGGTGTGGGCGCTCGGGCATCCACAGGCCTACCGGTCTCTGGTCCTCGACCTCGGCTGGTCGGATGCCGCTTACCGGGACTGGCTGGCGAAGGCGCTCCAGGGGGCACTTTCGCTTCCCGGCGCACACCGAGGCGCAACCGATCAAATATAGTGGAGAGTTGGCCCGCTTCGGCCAGAAAATTCTACGACTCCCCTGAACGGACTGTTGCTGTGCTGAGTGTGCAAAATCTCGAAATCCGAGTTGGGGCGCGCGTGCTCATGGAAGACGTCAGTTTCCGCGTTTCCGCCGGTGACAAGATCGGCCTGGTCGGCCGCAATGGGGCTGGTAAGACGACACTGACGAAGACTCTGGCGGGTGAGACAGTTCCGACCAACGGCTCGATCGACCGCACCGGTGAGATCGGCTATCTGCCCCAGGACCCCCGCTCGGGCGACCCGGACATGCTCGCTCGGACCCGAATCCTGGATGCCCGCGGCCTCGGCACGATCTCCCTGGGTCTTGCCCAGGCCGGTATCGACATGGGCAGCGACGACCCCAAGACCAGCGCCAAGGCCATGCGCACCTACGGCAACCTCACGGATGAGTTCAACGCGCTCGGCGGCTATGCGGCCGAGGCGGAAGCCGCGTCGATCGCCAGCAACCTGAACCTTCCCGACCGCATTCTCGACCAGCAGCTGCGAACCCTGTCCGGCGGACAGCGTCGCCGCATCGAACTCGCCCGTATCCTGTTCTCGGCCGCGGAAACGATGATCCTCGACGAGCCCACCAACCACCTCGACGCCGACTCCGTGGTCTGGCTGCGGGAGTTCGTCAAGAACTATCGCGGCGGATGCATCATCATCAGCCACGACATCGAGCTGGTCGGCGACACGGTGAACCGGGTGTTCTACCTCGACGCCAACCGCATGGTCATCGACATCTACAACATGAACTGGAGGAACTACCAGCGGCAGCGCGTGGCCGACGCGGACCGTCGTAAGAAGGAACGCGCCAACGCCGAGAAGAAGGCGTCGACCCTCCAGCTGCAGGCCGCGAAGTTCGGCGCCAAGGCGAGCAAGGCTGCCGCCGCCCACCAGATGGTGGCGCGCGCCGAGAAGCTCCTGTCCGGACTGGACGCCGTGCGGGCAGTCGACCGCGTCGCCAAACTGCGCTTCCCCGAGCCCGCCCCGTGTGGGCGCACCCCGCTGATGGCCACCGACCTCTCCAAGAGCTACGGCTCGCTGGAGATCTTCGCGGCCGTGGATCTGGCCATCGACCGCGGCTCGAAAGTGGTCATCCTCGGCCTCAATGGTGCGGGCAAGACCACACTGCTGCGCATGCTCGCGGGCGTGGATAAGCCGGACACCGGAGAGATCGTGCCCGGCCACGGCCTGCGGATCGGCTACTACGCGCAAGAGCACGAGACGATCGACGTCAAGCGCAGCGTGCTAGAGAATATGGTGTCCTCCTCGCCCAACATCACTGAGATGGAGGCGCGCCGGGTTCTGGGCTCGTTCCTTTTCACCGGCGACGACTCGCACAAGCCGGCCGGGGTTCTGTCCGGTGGCGAGAAGACCCGGCTGGCCCTGGCCATGATCGTGGTGTCGGGCGCGAATGTTCTGCTGCTCGATGAACCGACTAACAACCTCGACCCGGCCAGCCGCGAGGAAATCCTCGACGCCCTGGCGCACTATGCCGGGGCTGTCGTCCTCGTGAGCCACGACGAGGGCGCTGTCGAGGCGCTGAACCCCGAGCGCGTGTTGATCATGCCCGATGGCACTGAGGATCACTGGAACAAGGACTACCTTGATCTGATCATGCTCGCCTGATCACCCTTCCTGCGCTCAGCACACTTCCCGGGCCTACTGGCCCGGGCATTCGTGTCTCCGTGTCCCTCTGACCTGCCGATCATCTGCCGTCGATGAGCTCGTCCTCGATCTCCGAGTCGCTGCGCGGTTTGGCAGCCTGACGGCGGGCACGCTCGGCGGCGCGAACGCGCTCGTCCGGGTCGTCGAAGTTCACGGCTCGGTACTCCTGCCGGATGGCCCAGCCCAGACCGACGAAGCCCATCAGGGCGAACACGAACCATTGGAATGCGTAGGACAGGTGAGGCCCCTCGTCTTTGACCGGGCGGGTGATCGCCACGGGACGTTCGTCCGGCGTCGGTTCCTCGGAAGCCATCAGCCCGTACGCGCCGGTGTACGTCGGAAGGTCCATCCGGGTGGACACCTCGTCGAGGTTGATCGTCGCGATCTGGTCGCCCGTGGCCGACCGCCCGGCCAGCGAAGGCTCACCGGCCTTGAGCCGGGCGATGACGGTGACCACCCCCGAGGGGGCGGTTGGCACGGATGCCGGGGCGTCGGGGGTCTGCCCGGTCGGTAACCAGCCCCGGTTCACGATGAAGACCGAGCCGTCGGCGAGTAGCAGGGGAGTGAGAACCTCGAAACCCGGGTTGATATTGAGCGGGCGGTTGCGCACGATCAGCTCGTCGTCCGTCAAATACGTGCCGGTCATGACAACGGGCAGCCACTTCTGAGACGCGGAGAACGCGTCCAGACCAGGCAGAGCCTCGGCCAAGGGAACCGGGTCCGCCGCATAGTTGGTCTCCACTTTGTCCATTTCGGAGAGGGCGTCGGAGCGGCGCGCGAGCTGCCAGAGGCCGAGCCCGGAGCAGACGGCCGCAAAGAGGATGGTCAGCGCGAGGTATCCGGCCCAGCGCCGGGTGAACGCAAACTTCCAGCCGATCACGCCGGCCCGGCTTCCGGCTCTACAGCCTCAAGGGAGACCGGCAGAGGCGAGACGGCTAATGGAAAGTCTCGACTGGCCAGGAAATCGCGGAGGTAATCGACGTGCAGGTCGCAGGCCAGCCAGGTCTTCACGCGGTCTCGAGCGTGTATACGGGGATTGCGCCAGTCCAACCGCCAGTCGGCGTTCTCACGACAGCCGGCGCGCGAGCAGTTCGTCGTTTCGAGATCGGCGCCGAGGCCGATCACGTTCCGCTCTCGTCATTGTCCGGTCCGCGAGGCGGCGCCCGGAACACCTGCACGGCTCCCGGTCGGACGACCGTGGACGCCACGGCGCTGCCCTGAACATTCGCAAAGACGACCGCGAAGTAGGGAAGGGCGATCGCGCCGATGGCGCAGACGAGCAGCCACCAGCCCTGGACGAAGAGCATCAGCACGATGCAGACCATCCGGATGCCCATGGCGATCGAGTATTTGATCATCCGGGCACGACGCAGTTCCTCGGGTGAGGGGGGGAGCGAGGTGATCGACTGCTGCTTCATGGATGCCATCGATTCGGTCAGTCGGGGGAGTTCTCCCTGTAAATTCTACGTCTCGTCGGACTTAAACGTAGACGCCCTAAACTGGAAAATACGTGCGTACGGCTGTTCGTTCGCTGAGAAAAAGAGATTGGACCCAGCATGACGACTGGCAGAACTGTCCTTGTCACCGGGGGAAACCGCGGCATCGGATTCTCTATCGCGGAGGAGTTCATCAGGCAGGGACACCGCGTCGCGGTCACCGCCCGCTCCGGGGACGGCCCCAGCGGCAGCCTGACGGTGCGCGCGGATGTGACGGACGCCGCATCCATCGACGCCGCGTTCACCGAGATCGAGGCGGCGCTCGGCCCCGTCGAGGTGGTTGTCGCCAACGCGGGCATCACCAGGGACATGCTGCTGATGCGCATGAGCGAAGACGACTTCACCTCGGTCATCGACACCAACCTGAGCGGCGCCTTCCGAGTCGTGAAGCGTGCGTCCAAGGGGATGCTCAAGGCCCGGTTCGGCCGCATCGTGCTGATTTCCAGCGTGGTCGGCCTGTACGGCTCCGCGGGACAGGTCAACTACTCCTCCTCGAAGAGCGGTCTGATCGGCCTCGCCCGTTCGGTGACCCGTGAACTGGGCGGGAGGGGCATCACGGCCAACGTCGTCGCACCGGGTTTCATCGAAACCGATATGACTGCAAAACTCTCCGAGTCGCAGCAGGCCGACTACAAGCGCAGCATCCCGGCGGGACGATTCGCGACTCCGGTCGAGGTGGCTCGGGTTGTCACCTGGCTTGCCGGGGACGACGCCGGGTACATCTCCGGCGCGGTCATCCCCGTCGACGGCGGACTGGGGATGGGGCACTAACCGCGCAGACCGAGTATCGGCAGGACCTGGCTCAGGTCGCGGGTATCCAGGGCCAGGTCCGCCTGCGCCCTCACGATCGGTTGCGCGTTGAAAGCGATGCCCAGACCGGCTGCCCGCATCATCGTGAGGTCGTTTGCTCCGTCGCCGACGGCGACGGTCTGGGGCAGGGCTACGCCCTCGAGGGCGGCCCACTCCCGCAGGGCCGCGGCCTTGGCGGCGGCGTCGATGACGGGTCCGACCAGGCCGCCGGTGAGGCGACCGTCGGCCACCTCCAGCCGGTTCGCCCGCCAGTGATCGAGGCCGAAGGCGGCAGCGAGCGGGTCGAGCACCTCGTGGAAGCCGCCCGAAACCACCCCGATTCTGCTGCCCTGGGCGTGCAGGCCGTCGATGAGTTCCTGCACCCCGGGAGTCGGGCGGACGAGCCGCCCGACCTCCGTGAAAACATCCGTGGACAGTCCGGCCAGAGTCTTGACCCGGAGCCGTAGACTCTGCGCGAAATCGATCTCGCCGCGCATGGCCTGCTCGGTCACCTCGGCGACGAGGGCCAGCGAGCCGGCCGCATCCGCGAGCAGCTCAATGACCTCGTCTTCGATCAGGGTGGAATCGGCGTCCAGGACGACGAGGAAACGAACGAACTCGGTCACGGGTGGACGTGGACTCCCTTGCCGACGACGGTGATGCCGGACTCGGTGACGCTGAAGCCCCGTGCGCGGTCCCGCTCACGATCAATGCCGACTTCCGCTCCGGCGGCGACCACCACGTCCTTGTCCAGAATCGCCCGACGCACGGTCGCACCCGGTTTGATCTGCACCCGGTCGAAAACGATCGAGTCCACCACCTGGGCGCCGGAATCGATGGCGGCCCAGGGGCCGAGAACGCTGCGCTCGATGTGCGCTCCCGAAATGACGCAGCCGAGGGAAACGATCGAGTCGATCATGGTGCCGAGGAAGCCGCGTCCGTCCCGGACGAACTTCGCCGGCGGAGAGTTGAGCTGCTGGCTGAAGATGGGCCACTTCTGGTTGTAGAGGTTGAAAACGGGCAGTGCGCTGATCAGGTCCTGGTGCGCCTCGAAGAAGGAGTCGATGGTACCCACGTCGCGCCAGTAGTCGCAGTCGCGGTCGGTGGATCCGGGGACGTCATTGAGCTTGAGGTCGTAGACGCCGGCCTCACCGCGGGACACGAAGTCGGGAATGATGTCGCCACCCATGTCGTGGCTCGAGTCGGCGCGTTCGCCGTCGCGCAGGACGGCCTCGATCAGCGCCTCCGTGTTGAAAACGTAGTTGCCCATGGACGCGAAGACCTCATGCGGGGCATCGGCGAGGCCGACGGCATCCTTCGGCTTCTCGCGGAAATCACGGATGCGGTCCGGCGTCGCCGCGTCGACCTCGATGACGCCGAACTGGTCGGCCAGACCGATCGGCTGACGGATGGCCGCGACGGTTGCGGCGGCTCCGGAGGCGATGTGAGCCTCGATCATCTGGCTGAAGTCCATCCGGTAGACGTGGTCGGCTCCGACGACGACGACGATGTCGGGCTTCTCGTCATGGATCAGGTTGAGGCTCTGCAGGATCGCGTCCGCGGATCCGCTGAACCAGCGCTTGCCGAGGCGCTGCTGCGCCGGCACCGATGCGATATAAGAGTTGAACAGGCCACCAGAAACGTGCCAGGTCTGGGAGACGTGACGGTCAAGGCTGTGGGACTTGTACTGGGTGAGAACCACGATCTGGGTGAGGCCCGAATTGATCAAATTCGACAGCGCGAAGTCGATCAGCCGGTAATGACCCCCGAAAGGAACGGCCGGTTTCGCACGGTCCTCCGTCAACGGCATAAGCCGTTTTCCTTCTCCGCCGGCGAGCACGATTCCAAAGATCTTCTTTGACTGCATGTCTTTACAGTAGGGCCATTCGTCACGTCGATCCAGCACGAGTGGGTGTGCCTCCGGCCAGCCTGCGCTAGCTTTGCCTCATGCGAGTGGATCTGTTGACCAAGGAATACCCCCCAGAGATTTACGGCGGAGCAGGCGTGCATGTGGCGGAGCTTGTGAAGGCCCTTCGCACCGACATCGACGTCTCTGTGCGATGTTTCGGCGCGCCCCGCGACGCCGTCGACACCCACGCGTATGAGGTGCCGGCGGAACTGGCCGACGTGAATGCGACGCTGGCCACGCTCGGCGTCGACCTCCAGATGGCGCAGGACGTGCAGGGCGCCGACATCGTGCACTCCCACACCTGGTACGCCAACGGCGCCGGTCACCTCGCGAAGCTCCTGCACGAGATTCCGCACGTTGTGACCGCGCACAGCCTCGAGCCGCTCCGCCCGTGGAAGGCCGAGCAGCTCGGCGGAGGCTACCGGGTCTCCAGCTGGATCGAACGCACCGCCTTCGAAGCCGCGGATGCCGTCATCGCCGTCAGCGGTGGGATGCGCCGCGACATCCTGCGCAGCTACCCAGCACTTGACGCTGCTCGGGTGCACGTCGTCTACAACGGCATCGACCTCGAACGGTGGAAGCCCACGGACGACCGGGACACCGTGCGGGCACTGGGCATTGACCCGGACCGACCGGCCGTGGTCTTCGTGGGCCGCATCACCCGGCAGAAGGGGCTTCCCTACCTGCTCCGCGCGGCAGCCCTGCTGCCACCGGAGGTGCAGCTGGTGCTCTGCGCCGGCGCCCCCGACACCCCGGGCATCCTGGCCGAGGTCACGGCCGGGGTCGAGGCCCTCCAGCGCGAACGCTCCGGCGTGGTCTGGATCGATCGCCTCCTGTCGCAGCACGACCTGGCCGCCGTGCTCACTGCCGGCACCGTCTTCGTCTGTCCGTCGGTCTACGAACCGCTCGGCATCGTCAATCTGGAGGCTATGGCCTGCGGGCTGCCGGTCGTCGGGACGGCCACCGGGGGCATCCCCGAGGTGGTCGCCGACGGCGTGACCGGCCGGCTCGTGCCCATCGACCAGGCCACCGACGGAACCGGAACTCCCATCGATGCCGACCTTTTCGTCTCAGACCTGTCGCGCACCCTGATCGAGGTCCTCGCCGACCCGGCCAACGCCGCCGCGATGGGCCGAGCCGGCCGGGTCAGGGCCGAGCAGATGTTCAGCTGGACCCAAATCGCCACCCGCACCCGGGAGATCTACGCCTCACTACTCTGAGTCGGGCTCCGACTAACCGCCCAAACGGGTGCTGCAGGAATGCCCGGCACCCGTTTCGCGTGTCTGGGCATCGGCGGCGGCAGATAACATGGCTTTATGGTCAACGTTCTCCACTTCACCGACGTCTCCGTCGTCCGGGATGGCACACCCATCCTCGACTCAGTGAACTGGAGTGTTGATGACGACCAGCGCTGGGTGATCTTGGGCCCGAACGGCGCCGGCAAGACCACGCTGCTGCAGATCGCCGCAGCCCTCATCCACCCGTCGAGCGGAAGTGCCGTGGTTCTTGACGAACCGATCGGACGCACCGACCTCTTCGAGCTGCGGCCGCGGATCGGGTTCGCCTCGACGGCGATGGCCCGCCGGGTCCCCGCGAACGAGAAGGTCCTCGATGTGGTGATGACGGCCGCGTACTCCGTCACCGGGCGCTGGACCGAAGAGTACGAAGCCATCGATGAGCGCCGCGCCCAGCGGGTGCTGGGCGAGTGGAAGCTCGATACTCTGTCCGACCGTAAGTTCGGCACGCTGAGCGACGGCGAGCAGAAGCGGGTGCAGATCGCGCGGTCCATCATGACCGACCCCGAGGTTCTGCTTCTGGATGAGCCGGCCGCCAGCCTCGACCTCGGCGCGCGCGAGGAACTGCTGCAGCTCCTCGGCGGCTACGCGAGCGAGTCGGGGTCGCCGGCGATCATCATGGTCACCCACCACGTCGAGGAAATCCCCCTCGGCTTCACGCACGTCCTGCTCCTGTCCAACGGCCGCATCGTCAGCGCCGGGCCCATCGCCGACGCGCTGACCGCGGAGTCACTGACCGAGGCGTTCGGTCTGTCCATCGAGTTGCACGAGACCGACGGACGTTTTAGCGCCCGCGCGATCTGACCGCCACCGGATGGCGGTCACAGCCAGTGGATTCTGCTAAACTCGACAGTCGGTCCTTGGGCCGCACGGTTTTTTCTGCCACACCTGGCGAGTCTGTACTCGCTAATCGAAGCGCAACTCACCAATCGAACAGCAATAAGGAAGTCTTCATGAAGTCTGACATTCACCCCACGTACGCTCCCGTGGTTTTCCGCGACCTCGCGTCGGGTGCGACGTTCCTTACCCGTTCGACGGTCTCCAGCTCCAAGACCATCAAGTGGACCGACGGAACCACGTACCCGGTCATCGACGTTGAGATCTCGTCGGAGTCGCACCCGTTCTACACCGGCAAGCAGCGGATCATGGACTCCGCCGGTCGCGTCGAGAAGTTCAACTCGCGTTACAAGGGCTTCGGCAAGTAAAACCGCGCCATACCGCAGCATCCTGCACATGGAAAGGGCGACCAGCTTCGGCTGGCCGCCCTTTCGATGTTGCTGCTCTGGGTCTGGTGTCGCTGTCGCTCGGGTGCTGCCGGGTCAGCGTTCGGGCCAGCCGCCCGCCGCGACGAACGCGGGGTCGCGTTCGCGGCGCATGTAGGCCTGGAAGCTTTCCGCCTGCTGCACGGACCACTGTGCCTGGAGCAGGTGCAGCTCGCCGACTGTGACCGGCAGGGTCTTCACATGCGCCCGGGCGATGGCCTGGGCTACCCGGCCGGCCGCGATCGCATCCGCCCCGGAGTCGTGCGCGTCATCGAGGGGCACACCGTAGAACGCACTGGTCACTGCAAGGGTGCGCTTGCCCTTGCGGTACCGGTCGAGGGCCTTGTCGATGACGAGCGGGTCGACCACCGGCGACGGTGAGACCAGCGGGGCAACCCCGTAGCGAATCGACTCGCGGTTGAGCAGGGTGAGGTCGTAGGGCGCGTTGTACGCCACCAGAGGAAGACCCCGGGCGAGGTGCTCCCGGATCGTCGCGACGATCTCGGCCACCCCGTCGGCGGCGACCCGGCCGTTCGCGACGGCATGCTCGGTCGTGATGCCGTGCACGGTGGTGGCCTGGGCCGGGATCTCGATTCCGGGATCCAGGAGCCAGTCCACGCGTTCGAGCACCTCCCCGGTCACATCGATGATCGCGACGGTGGCCGACACAATGCGGCTCGTCTCCACGTCGATGCCGGTCGTCTCAAGGTCGAAAACGGCGAGGGTGTCACTCCAGTTGCTCATGGGGAAAGCCTAGGGCCGACCACCGTCATCCCCGGGCGCCTCGGGCGTCGGCCCGCTGGCAGGCCGGCCAGCACCGAGTCTTCGATCCGAAAGGCGATCGGGTTGTGGGAAAAGCAGTTGAGGTCCGGCTGGTTCAAGAAGAAGCGGTGGTCGTAGAACCGGCGCCGAACGGAGTCGAGGGCCCAGTTCGAGTTCTCCGTGTCTCTGTGGAGATGCGTCCGGCGTAGTCACCGGTCCCGTCGCCGTTGCGGTCTCCGAAGGAGCGTACCATCACCTCGGAGGACACGGCGCGGCGGTACCAGCGCGGGTCCCGGGTGACGCTTGATCGGGGCGGTGAAGCTCATTGCGTTCCCTCCCGCCCGAGGGCGTCCGGCGACAGCCGTCGGCCGCCCTAAACTTGGGACGATGAATGTTCCTTCGCCCTACGATTCACAGCTCGTCCGGATCCCTGTCAGGGTCCGGGACGTCCCGGTGCTGGGCAGCGAAACGCGGTATTGGGAGTACGGCGATCCAACCGCGCACACCACCATCGTGATGGTGCACGGCTTCCGCGGCGACCACCACGGCTTGGAGCCCGTGGTCGCCCAGCTTCCTGGATTCCGCATGATCTCACCGGACCTCCCCGGTTTCGGCGAGTCCGGCGTGCTCCAGGGGTGCCGGCACGACATCGCGGGCTACGGCCGGTGGCTGGCCGAGTTCGTGGCAGCTCTGGGTCTGACCGGGCGCAGGGTGGTGCTCGGGCACTCGTTCGGGTCGATCATCGTCGCGGCATCCGTCGCAGGGGGACTGCACGCCGACGACGTGGTTCTGGTGAACCCCATCGCCGCACCTGCCCTGGCCGGGCCGCGCGGCATCCTCACCCGCTTGGCGGTGTTCTACTACCGGGTGGCCGCGCGTCTGCCCGAACGGCTCGGCTTTGCCCTGCTGCGCAACCGCGTCATCGTCCGCGTGATGAGCGTGACCATGGCGAAGACGGGGGATCCCGGGCTGCGCCGTTGGATCCACAACCAGCACGACCGCTACTTCTCCGCCTTCGCGGATCGCCGGGTTGTGCTGGAAGCCTTCACCGCATCGGTCGGCTCCGACGTCAGCGAGTTCGCCGGTCGCATCCCGCAGCGCACGCTGCTGATCGCGGCGGAGAAAGACGACATCACGCCGGTCGCAGCCCAGTACCGGCTGCAGAAGTTGTTTCCCGATGCCACCCTGCAGGTGATCCCAGACGTCGGCCACCTGATCCACTACGAGGTGCCGGCGCAGGCGGCGGACGCCCTGCGCCGCTTCCTCGGCGAAAGGGAGACGAAGTGAGAATCGTCTTCGATTGCCGTTACACCCGATTCGACCGGCACGACGGTGTCAGCCGGTACACGGCCGGGCTGGTCACGGAACTGGGCAAGCTCCACCCGGTCACCATGCTGATCAATGACCACCGGCAGCTCGACCTGCTTCCGGATCTGCCCTGGCAGCTCGTGAGTGCCCCGACCAGCATCCGGGAGCCGTTCATCGCCCTCCAGATCAACCAGCTGAAGCCGGACGTCGTGTTCTCCCCGATGCAGACGATGGGCTCCTGGGGCCGGAAGTACCGGCTGCTCCTCACCGTGCACGACCTGATCTACTACCGCAATCGCACCCCGCCGCGGGACCTGCCCGGTTTGCTGCGCCTGATCTGGCGGCTGTATCACCTATCGTGGTGGCCGCAGCGGATGCTCCTGAACCGGGCCGACGGCGTCGTCACCGTCTCCGAGACTACCCGGGACCTGATCCGGGACAACCGTCTGACGCGGCGGCCGGTCACGGTCATCCACAACGCCGCCGACACGCGGTCGACGCCGCCCGCCGGACGTGCCGCTGCGGAAACGGGTCGCCTGGTCTACATGGGCTCGTTCATGCCGTACAAGAACGTGGACACCCTGGTGCGCGCAGCCGCGGAACTACCGGGCCATGAGCTCCACCTGATGAGCCAGGTGAGCGACCAGGAACGGGAACGCCTGACCGCCCTGGCGCCGCAGGCGACGCTGGTGTTCCACAACGGCGTCACCGACGAGGAGTACCTGCGGGTGCTGGGCTCCGCGACCGCGCTGGTCACGGCGTCTCTGGACGAGGGCTTCGGCATCCCGCTCGTCGAGGCGATGAGCCTCGGCATCCCCGTCGTGGTGAGCGACATCCCGATCTTTCGCGAGATCGGCGGCGACGCTGCGCTCTACTTCGACCCGACCAGCACCGACGCGCTCGCCCTGGCCGTGCGGCGGCTGGGCGCGGGGGAGTGGGCGGCCCGCTCCACAGCCTCCGTCATCGAGGCGGAACGCTTCACCTGGCGCGATTCGGCCCGGCGGCTCCTGGAACTGCTCACCGGCACCGACACCGCGGATGACTCCGGTACGCGGACCGAGACGGCTACGGGCCCCGGCATCGACGCGGAGCAGCCGGTTCAGCCTGTGTAGTGCGTGTTCTCGGCTCGGCCGCGCAGGGTGGCGTCGAAATGCGTCAGCCCCAGCCGACCGTCCCGCCAGACGAAGTCGTGCACCGAGCCGTTGGCGATGATCTCGTTCTGGCGCGGCCGTTCCCCGGCCGTGCTATGGCGCAGCAGGGTTCCGATCACCCCGCCGTGACAGACGACAAGCACAGACTGTCCGGGGCGCGCGGCGGCCAGCAGCCCGAAGGCCGGCAGCACCCGGTCGAGCACCTCCTGGCGCGTCTCGAGGCCGGGAACGGGCACGCCGTCGGGAAAGCGACGCTGTCGTTCGGCGAACGTGAGTCCCTCGATCTGGCCGTGATGGCGCTCGGTGAGCTCCGGGATGACCTCCGGGCTCGGCAAGCCGAGCTCGCCGGCGATGATCCGGGCCGTCTCGTGGGCACGGTCCAGCGGGCTCGTCACGATGGTGTCCCAGCGCCGGGATCGCAACCTCAGGCCTGCCTCGGCGGCCTGCGCCCGGCCGGTCGAGTTGAGGGGGATGTCTGTGCTGCCCTGGATCCGCGTGTGCAGGTTCCACTCGGTCTGTCCGTGCCGCACGATCGCAAGTCTGGTCATCCTGCCGTTTCCGTTGTCGCGGGGGTGGGGGTGGTGGTGGACCGGGCCTGTTTCACGCCGGTGCGCCGGCGAGGCGGTCGGCCAGCCCCGCAAGCGACTCCGACGTGCCCGCCTCCAGCTTGAGCAGTGCCCGGCCGTCGCCCTTGGTCTCGCCGCGGTTGATCACGACGATCGGCAGCTTGCGGCGCCGGGCCTGTTCCAGCAGACGGATGCCCGAGTTCACAAACAGGGACGAGCCGGCGATGACCAGGGCCTCCGCACCGGTGACGAGCGCCGTGGCCTCGGTGAACTTCACCGTCGGCACCAGCTCGCCGAAGAAGACGACGTTGGGCTTGAGCATACCGCCGCAGACCGTGCAGTCGGGAATGGTGAAACCGTCGATGTCGGACACCTCCGCATCGCCGTCGGGGGCTGTGCGCACGTCGCCCGGTGTCATCAGTGTCGGGTTGGCCGCTTCGAGGCGCGCGGCCACACTGTCGCGGCCGAATGCCTGACCGCAGTCCAGGCAGACGACGAGGTCCAACGACCCGTGCAGGTCCACGACGTGCCGCGACCCGGCGCGGGTGTGCAGGCCGTCCACGTTCTGCGTGATGACCCCGCTGATCAGTCCGCTCTGCTCCAGCCGGGCGAGGGACCGGTGCCCGAGGTTGGGCTCCGCAGAGCGGAACCGGTGCCAGCCGAGGTGGCTGCCGGCCCAATAACGCTTGCGCGCCCGCTCGTCGCCGATGAAGGTCTGAAAGTTCATCGGGGTGCGCACGGGGGCACCCTTCCCACGGTAATCGGGAATGCCGGAATCGGTGCTCAGACCGGCTCCGGTCAGCACCGCGATGTGGCGACCGCGGAGCACCTCGGCCACGGCATCCAGAGCGGCGGCAGCGGCGCCGACGGCGACCGGAAGCGTTTCGGTGGTCATGGAGCTCCATCCTGTGTACACCGAGTCTAAACTCGCCGGTTTTCGACTGGGGGAGGGAACTGGCAGGCTGGACGGATCATCCCCGTGAAAGGCGTCCCGCTGTGCAGATCGTCCCCATCGAAAACCTTGACCTGCCCGGTCTCGCCGACTACTCGCGCTTGACAGATGTCGCGCTCCGCCGTGTCTCCGAACCGGCCGGCGGGCTGTACATCGCCGAGTCCAGCAAAGTCATCACCCGCGCCCTCGCGGCCGGCCACCGCCCGCGGTCCGTGCTACTGCAGCAGCAGTGGCTGCCCGACGTGCTGCCGCTGCTCGCGGACTGGCCGGACGTGCCCGTGTACGTCGGCGCGGCATCCGTTCTCGAACGGCTCACCGGCTACAACCTGCACCGCGGTGCGCTGGCGGCGATGCACCGTCCGGATCTAGCGCCGGTGCACGAGGTGATCCGGGACGCGCGGCGCATTGTGATCCTCGAGGACATCGTGGACCACACCAACGTGGGCGCCATTTTCCGCTCGGTCGCCGGTCTCGGCGCGGACGCCGTCCTGATCACGCCGCGCTGCGCAGACCCGCTCTACCGGCGCAGTGTGCGGGTGAGCATGGGCACGGTGCTTCAGGTGCCGTGGACCCGACTGCCGGAATGGAGCGAGGCCGCCCCGATGCTGCACGGGGCCGGTTTTCACCTCGCGGCCCTGGCACTGTCCGACGACGCCGTCAGCCTCCCGCAGTTCGCCGGGAACGCGCCGGAACGGCTGGCCCTGATTCTCGGCGCCGAGGGCGATGGGCTCAGCACCCAGGCTCTCTCGGCCGCCGACACCGTCGTGACGATCCCCATGCTCCACGGCGTCGACTCGCTCAATGTGGCCTCGGCCAGCGCCGTCGCGCTGTACGCTCTGCGCGTCTGAACGCGGGCGCTTGGTAGAGTCGACGGATGCCACTGACCCGACGACAAACGTTCCTTCGCCGTCGGGTTGCCTTTGCGGCGGCCCTGGTTCTCACCCTGGGCGGGGTCGGCTACCTGGCCGGCACGGGGCTGGCCCCGGTTCCGGCCGTGGCCGTCGAACTGATCGAACCGGCCGCGCTCACCCAGCCGGCCGCCGAGCTGATCTGGCCGGATGCCGGTGCGGGCGCCATCGGTGCCGTCGGCTACCCTGGGCTGCTCGGTTCCACCGGCGACCAGGAGTCGATGCCGATCGCGAGCATCACGAAGATGGTCACCGCACTCGTGCTGCTCGAGGAGAAACCCCTGAGCCTGAACGAGCCCGGCCCGGACATCCGGTTCGCCGACGACGACGTCGACATCTATTACGACGTGCTGGCCGAGGACGGCTCGGTCGCGCCCGTGTCCGCCGGCATGGTGCTCAGCCAGCGTGAGGCCTTCGAGGCCATGCTCCTGCCCTCCGCGAACAACTACAGCATTTCACTGGCGATCTGGGCATTCGGTTCCGTGGATGCCTACCTGGCAGAGGCCGAAACCTGGCTGGCCGCGAACGGTCTGACCGACACCGCGGTGGCCGACACCAGTGGGCTGTCGCCGGCCAGCGTGAGCAGCCCGGGCGACCTGGTCAAGATCGGCAAGCTTGTTTTGGCCGACTCCGTCCTGGCCGAGATCGTGTCCATGGAAACGTCCGACCTGCCGACCATCGGCACGGTCACCAACACCAACAAGCTCCTCGGCTCCAACGGTGTCACCGGGATGAAGACCGGAACCACGGACGAGGCAGGCGCCTGCCTCCTGTACTCGGCCGACTTCACGGTCGGCGGCGAGACCATCACCCTGGTCGGCGTCATGCTCGGCGGCGACACTCATCCCGAGCTGAATGCGTCGATCGTGGACCTGCTCGACAGCGTCGAACCCGGTTTCCGCGCGGTAAGCCTGGCCGACAAGGGTGCCGCCTACGCGACTTACGCCACCCAGTGGGGGCAGAAGAGTCGGGCGGTCGCCGCGGAGGCGGCATCCGCCGTGGTCTGGTCGGACACGCCCATCACGGCCGTTCCGGCGGCGCGCACGGTCACCCTCGGGGAGGTCGGCGACTCGGCCGGTGTGATCGACTTCCAGGTGGGGGAGACCACGGTGAGCGTGCCGCTGGTGCTCGAGCGCGAGCTGACCGACCCGGGTGCCGCCTGGCGCTTCACCCACCCGGCCGAGCTGGCCGCGGGCTAGTCGCACGTGAGGCCGGGCCGAGCCCGCGCGTGTGGCCAACTCAGGACATCCGTCGCCCGCACTCACCGGCCACTGCGGACCAGTGCCGAACCGGTAAGGATGCCCGCCCCAGCCGGTCGGATCTCCTGAGTTAGCCACAACTCCGGCCGGATCCGAAGCAGCGCCTGTCGGGTTCGGGCCCACCTCTCGCGCTCCGCCGTAGCCCCGCCGCCCGAACGAATTCGACGGAGTTTTTTCCCAAACCCGGCCGTAGTCAACCGGAAACCCGCATTTTACCCAGAATCTCCGTCGAAATGGTTCGACACCGGACGCTGGTGACCGGACACCGTCGGCCGGACACCGTCGGCCGGACGCCGGACGCCGGACGCCGGACGCCGGGCGGCGCGGGCTCGCCGCCGCCGAGCCGGTCTAGTGCCGGGGCTGGCTGAACGGCCGGGCATCTGGGCGCTTGGGCAGCACGTGGTCGCCGGAGGACTGGTGCCGGATACGGCGCAGAACCCACGGCAACAGGTACTCCCGCGCCCACTGCATGTCCTCCGTGCGGGCCTCCCGGAAGGTGCGCCCTGGCATTGGCTCGGGCTTCAGGGGTTCGAGGGCATTGGGCACGTTGAGATCGGAAAGCACCATCCGGGCGACGGTATGGTGGCCGAGGGCGTTCAGGTGCAGCCGGTCCGCAGACCACATGCCGGCATCTTGAATCTCGGTCAGCGACCAGAGGTCGGCGACGACACAGTCATACTTCGTCGCGACCGCGCGCAGGTTCTCGTTATAGATCGCGATCTTGCCCCGAATACCACGGAAAACGGGGGAGAAGCCCACATCGGCGCCCGTGAACAGCACGATGGTGGCGTTATCGCGACTAAGCCGGCGCACCTGCTCCTCGACCCGGGCGGCGATGAGGTCGGGGTCGGATCCCGGCCGGAGTACGTCGTTGCCGCCCCCGGAGAAGGTGATCAGATCCGGATGCAGCGCAAGCGCCGTCTCCACCTGTTCCACGCTGATCTGGCGGATCAGCTTGCCCCGCACGGCGAGGTTCGCGTAGGCGAAGTCCGGTGTGCCCTGGCTGAGCACCTCGGCGACCCGGTCCGACCAGCCCCGGTTCCCACCCGGACTCGTCGGCTCGGGATCACCCACCCCCTCGGTGAAGGAGTCGCCGAGGGCGACATAGCGGGACCACGGATGCATCGGCGTCGTCATTGCTCCATTCTCCCCCCGCATCACGGCGGTCCGTTCACCGGGTAAGTTCGTATGACGTGAATACTCCACCCCCTTTCGGTCCTGCCCAGGGGACGAGTGCAGCCGAGCATCTCTCGCCTTCGTTCCCGGAGCGTGCCGCGTGGGGCACGGCCGGCAAATTGCGGGCCTGGCAGGCGGAAGCGCTGGAAGCGTATTTCGTGCACCAGCCACGTGATTTCCTCGCCGCGGCGACGCCGGGCGCCGGCAAGACCACCTTCGCCCTGCGGCTCGCCGCCGAGCTGAAGGCCCGCCGACTGATCGACAGCATCACGGTGGTCGCGCCCACCGAGCACCTCAAGCGCCAGTGGGCGGATGCCGCGGCGCGGGCGGGCATCCGGCTCGACCCCAACTTCAAGAACGCCAACGGTCGCTACGGCAACCACTACCACGGCATTGCCGTCACCTACGCCCAGGTGGCCAGCCGGGCGGCCCTGCACCGGCAGCTGACCCAGTCCAACCGCACCCTTGTAATCCTGGACGAGGTGCACCACGGCGGGGACGCGCTGAGCTGGGGTGACGCAATCCGGGAGGCGTTCGAGCCGGCCACCCGCCGCCTCTCGCTCACCGGCACCCCGTTCCGATCGGACACCTCGCCGATCCCGTTCGTGAGTTACCTGCCCGACGAGCACGGCATCCGTCTGTCCCAGAGCGACTACAACTACGGGTATGGCCGGGCCCTCGAAGATGGCGTCGTGCGCCCGGTCATGTTCATGGTCTACGCCGGGCATATGAAGTGGCGCACCCGCGCCGGCGACGAGATGGAAGCCAAACTCGGCGAGGGTAACACCAAGGACATCACCTCCCAGGCCTGGCGCACCGCCCTGGAACCCACCGGGCAGTGGATCCCCGCAGTGCTGCGCGCCGCCGATTTGCGCCTCACCCAGGTGCGCCACGGCATCCCGGATGCCGGTGGCCTCGTCATCGCCACCGACCAGACCATGGCGCGCGCGTACGCGGCCATCCTGCAGGAGATCTCGGGGGAGTCGGTGACCGTCGTACTCTCCGATGAGAAGGAGTCGAGCGACCGGATCGACGAGTTCGCGCACAACACCTCGCGCTGGATGGTGGCCGTGCGGATGGTGTCGGAGGGGGTCGACGTGCCGCGCCTGGCCGTGGGCGTCTACGCGACCAGCGCCTCCACACCGCTTTTCTTCGCGCAGGCCATCGGCCGGTTCGTGCGGGCCCGGCGCCGCGGTGAGACGGCGTCCATCTTCCTGCCCAATGTGCCCAGCCTGCTCAGCCTAGCCAACGCGCTCGAGCTGGAGCGCGACCACGCCCTCGACCGCAGCAACCGCGACGACGGCGACGACGGCATGTACAACCCCGAAGACGCCATGGTCGCCGACGCCAACAAGTCGGAGAAGGCCTCCGACGACCTCGGCGAGGAATTCACCTGGCAGGCCATCGATTCCCAGGCCACCTTCGACATGGTGATGTTCAACGGCGACGAGTTCGGCGAGCTGGCGGAACCGGGCACCGACGAGGAGTTCGACTTCATCGGCATCCCCGGTCTGCTCGAGCCTGAGCAGGTCTCCGAGCTGCTGCGCCAGCGCCAGCACCGGCAAGCCAAGCGCTCCACCGACCGACGCAAGGATCCCGTCACCGGCGAGGTCGCCCCGGTGGACCCGCCACCGCTCTATCGCACGCTCAAGGAGCAGCGCACGCTGCTGGCGAGCCTGGTGGGCATGTGGTCGAAGCTCGCCGGTGAACCCCACGGCATGGTGCACGCCGAAATCCGGCGCGAGTGCGGCGGGCCCGCCGTCGCACAGGCCAGCGTCACCCAGTTGCAAAAACGGATCGACCTGCTCCGCCGCCGCCTTGGCCGCAGCTGACCCGCGGCGGAACCGCATCTGAGCGTCGCGGGTGCCCGTTCCGGGCGGGAGCGACCCGCTGAACGGCTACTCTCGACCGAAACGGCCTCTCAGGCGACGGCGTCCTGGGGTTCGGCGGCCGCGGAGTTCGGCACCACGACCTTCGCCACGTCGGGAGTGACGTCCATCACCACGTCCAAGGCGGTGAGGATGTCGGCGAGCAGGTCGTCGACGTGCTCGAGGCCGATAGAAAGGCGCACGATCCCGGCACCGGGCCGGGCGCCGGCCTCGACCGGGCGGTGGGTCAGGGAGGCCGGATGCTGCACGAGCGAGTCCACGCCGCCGAGGGAGACCGCGTGCGTGATCAGCGTGCAAGCCTCGGTGAAGCGCACGGCCGCATCGAAGCCGCCCGCGAGGTCGAGGGCGATGATAGACCCGGCCCCGTTCGCCTGACGGCCCAAAAGCCCCAGCGGGTCCTGCCCGGGCAGCCCTGGGTACAGTACCCGGGCCAGTGCGGGGTGACCCGCGAGGCGCTCCGCGACGGCGCCGGCGGTTGCTTGCTGGGCGCGCACACGCACCGGCAGCGTGCGCAGCCCCCGGTGCAGCAGATACGCGGCGAACGGATGCAGCACACCGCCGGTCAGGGCCCGCACCTGGCGCAGGCGCACCATCCAGTGCTCGGGGCCGGAGACCGTGCCGCCCATCACGTCTCCGTGGCCGCCCAGGAATTTGGTCGCACTGTGCAGCACCAGCGTGGCGCCCGAATCGACCGGGCGCTGGAGCACCGGGGTGGCGAACGTGTTGTCGACCAGCACCGGCACGCTGCCGGCCGCCGCGACCACGGCACGGATGTCGGTCAGCGCCAGCGTCGGGTTCGCTGGGGACTCCAGGATGACCAGCCCGGTGTCCGGCCGGATTGCCTGGGCAACCCCGTCGGGATCGACCCACGACACAGTCGTACCGAGCAGCCCGGTGGCGAGTACATGGTCGGTACCGCCGTAGATCGGCCGGAGGGCCACCACGTGGGGCGTGCCGCCGGCCACGGATGCGGTCAGCACGGCCACCAGCGCGGCCATTCCGCTCGCGAAGGCGACGGTGCCCTCGGTGCCCTCCAGGGCCGACAGCGCCGTTTCGAACCGGGCGACTCCGGGCTGCCAGAGTCGCTGGTACACCGCGGAATCGCCCTCGCGGATCGTACCTCCGGTGGCGAGGTTCTCGTAGGAGTCCCCGCCGCACTCGACTCCCGCCAGCGGATTGGTCGTGGAGAGGTCGATCACGGGCACATGCGAACCGGCCGCTGTCAGCCCGGCCATCCCGCCGTGCACGGCAACCGTGTCCGGGTGCGGGGCCGATGGCCGCAGGGCAGGTCCGCGGGGAGGCAGGGGCGGCAGCGGAAGCGTTGGCGTCATGCACAGACACAAACAGATTCTGCCGCACGGCGCAATCATCCTTGCAGACTCTTGCGAATCAGCGGAAGCTTTCGCATAAACTGCTCACGGAAGAAAGAGTAGGCCGATGGAACCGAAGAAAGCCGAAATCGACCGGGTCGACCGGGCGCTCCTGCGTGCGCTGTCCGTCAACGCCCGTGCCTCCGGTGCGGCGCTGGCCGCGGAGATCGGCGTCGCCGAGTCGACCGTGTCGCTGCGCCTGCGCCGGCTGCAGCAGCTGGGCCACATCCGAGGCTACCGCGCGAATATCGATCTGGCCGCGCTGGGCGCGTCCCTACAGGCGTTGATCTCGGTTCGTCTGGTCAAGCACGCCCGCGTGCAGATCGACGCGTTCCGGGCGGCGGCGCCGCACTGGCCCGGGGTGATCGGCCTGTTCCACACCGCCGGCGCCGACGACTATCTGCTGCACGTGGCCGCGGCGGACGCGTCGGACCTGCGTGACTTCGTCCTGCAGCATCTGGCGGAGCATCCGGCGGTTGCGCACACCGAGACCAACCTTATCTTCGAGTACGTCGACGGTGACGGCTGGCAGGACCTCGTCAAATAGTTCGCTTAACGCAGACAACGCCCCTGCCGAAGCAGGGGCGTTGTCGAAGCTCGTGAGCTATGCGACTCGGAAAGCCGCCTCGCTAGTTGAGCAGTTGCGCACTTTAGAGGGCGCGGATATTCTCGGCCTGAGGACCCTTCGGGCCCTGGGTTACCTCGAACTCGACCTTCTGGTTCTCGTCGAGCGACTTGTAGCCGTTCGATGCGATCGCGGAGTAGTGCGCGAACACGTCGGCGCTTCCGTCGTCGGGAGCGATGAAGCCGAAGCCCTTTTCAGCGTTGAACCATTTCACGGTACCTGTTGCCATTATGACTCCTCCAGGAGTGTTAGAAAGGCCCCGACTTTCGAGGCCGTTCGTCGCGGTATTCGTCGTCCGCTTCCGAAAGGAATACGCCGCGGCGACCGGGGTCACCGCGTTTTAAGACGTGCAAGCACTACAACTACTGAGATAACCCTAGCCCACATCGCCGCGGTGCATCCAGATTCCGTGCCAATTCGGTTCCAAAGCGTTACGTTGATTGCAGGTTATGACCCGATCAGGGCGCACCCTGCACTACTCGGTGGTGACGAAGTCGATCAGCTGCTCCACCCGGCCCAGCAGTTGCGGCTCCAGATCGGCGAATGTGCGCACCCGACCCAGGATCCGCTGCCAGGCCCGGGCGATATCGGCCTGGTCCTCGTGGGGCCAGCCGAGGGCCTCGCAGATCCCGTGCTTCCATTCGATGCTGCGCGGAATCGCGGGCCACGTCGTGATTCCCAGGCGGTTCGGCTTCACGGACTGCCATACGTCGATATATGGATGCCCGACCACGAGCACATTCCGGCCGTGCGGTCCGCGCGCCACGGCGTCGGCGATCCGGCTTTCCTTCGATCCGGGCACCAGGTGGTCGACCAGCACCCCGACCCGCCGGGTGGGTCCCGGGCGGAACTCCTGCAGGAGCTCCTCGAGGTTGTCGACGCCCTCGATGTACTCTACGACGACCCCCTCGATCCGTAGATCGGCTCCCCAGACCTTTTCCACAAGCTCGGCGTCGTGCCGGCCCTCGACGAAGATGCGGCTGGCTCGGGCCACCCGTGCCGGGGCATCTCGCACGGCCATCGATCCCGAGGCGGTGCGGGCGCGGCCCTGCGGCGCCGCCCTGACCGGGACGACGAGCACCACCGGCTCGCCGTCAATCAAGAATCCGCCGCCGAGCGGAAACAGGCGCAGTTGACCGTGGCGGTCCTCCAGGGTGACGATCTTCTTCTCGATCCGCACCACGGCACCGCAAAAACCGGTCGCGACCTCTTCGACGACCAGGTCGGGCATGGCTTCCTGCGTCGGAATGACCTTCCGGCCAGCGTCCCGCCAGCCGGGGGAAAG
Source organism: Cryobacterium sp. M23 (assembly GCF_002929655.1). Classification (NCBI taxonomy): domain Bacteria; kingdom Bacillati; phylum Actinomycetota; class Actinomycetes; order Micrococcales; family Microbacteriaceae; genus Cryobacterium; species Cryobacterium sp. M23. The sequence goes on along the minus strand of NZ_PJJV01000058.1, from coordinate 34,510 downwards.
TACATCCGCACTGTACCGATCCTGCATGTTCCGCTCGTCCATTGACGGTCTTCCTCGCTCCTGCGCCTCGCCGACGCCGGAATCGACGCTAGCGGATGGCCCGCACGGTCTGCGCTCTTAGGCCGGGGTGTCGGCGTCCGGTAGTAACCTGTCCCCATGTGCGGTCGATTCATCATCACGGACACGGCGTCCGATCTCGCCGCGATGTTCGATGTCGAGCACGAGGGCGAGAACCTGCCGGAACCGTCGTGGAACATCAAACCCACCGAAAAGATCCCGATCGTGCTCGAGTCAGCCAAGGCCGGGCCGGTCGTGCGCCGGCTCGAGGGCGCGCGTTGGTCCCTGGTCCCCTCATTCGCGACCGAGCTGCAGTCGTCCTTCGCCACCTTCAACGCCCGTGCCGAAACGGCGGCGGAGAAGCCCACCTTCAAGAGTTCGGTCGCCTCTCGGCGCGCGCTGGTCCCGGCCACGGGCTACTACGAGTGGCACACGGACGGCACCGTGAAGACTCCGTACTTCATCCACTCAGACGACGGTCTTCCACTGGCCTTCGCCGGCCTCTACTCCTGGTGGCGCAATCCGGCCCTGGCCGACGACGACCCGGCCCGGTGGGTACTGTCCGCGACGATTCTCACCCAGGACGCCGAGGGTCCCCTGGCCGCCCTCCACGACCGGATGCCCGTGATCCTGGCGGAAGAATGGTGGGACCAGTGGCTCGACCCCCATACTCCGGGTGACCAGGCGCTGGTCGACGCCGCGGTGGCCGCCTCCCGGGAGACCGTCGAGAGCCTGAGCTATCACGAGGTCGCCCCGGTGCGCGGTGACGGTCCGGAACTCATCGAGCCCGTCGGGGCGCCGTCGCCGGTCTGACGCTCGACCGGGTACGCTCGACTCATCGGCCCGGCGTTCAGTGCGGGCATCGCTCGAAAGGATCGCACCATGAACGCCGTCGCCTTCACCGTCGCAATGGCCATCTTCGTCTTCGGTCTCTGGCTGTTCGGGTTCGCGTTCGAGGTGACGGCCTGGCAGTTGCCGATCTTCCTCAGCGGCATCCTCTGCGTTTCCCTGGCCGTGGCCATCCCGGTGCAGATCCTCCGCGACTAGGTAGCAGCCCCCGGCACCATGTCGGCTCGATCGCGGCGGCCCTCCGGCCCCGAAGTGTCGGCGGAGCCGTCCTCGCGCTCGAGGACGCCGCGGGAACGGTCACCAAGCTGGACGTGCTCTGGAATGTTCCCGGCCTGGGGATGAACGAGGGCGGTTGCGACTCGGATGGCCGGTTCCCTGGCCTATTTCCCTTTGCCGGCTTTCCGGCCGCGGCCGGCTACCCCGACGGGCTGACCGTGGACAGCGACGGTGGCGTGTGGGTGGCCGTCTACGGCGGGAGCGCCGTGCGCCCGGTCCGGGAGTTCGCCGGCTGACGGGCCTCGTCAGCGCAACAGGCCGGCCACCAGGTTGATCAGGGTAGCCAAGATGAACGAGCCGAACAGGTACGAGAGCAGACTGTGACGCAGCGCCGTCATCCGAATTGCGTGCGTTTGCAGACTGGTGTCTGACACTTGGAAAGTCATCCCGATCGTGAAGGCCAGGTAGGCGAAATCCCCGTAACTCGGTGGCACCGCCTGGTTGAAATCCACCCCGCCGTCGGGCCCGGAGTAGTAGAGCGAGGCATAGCGGAGCGTGAACAGGGTGTGCACCAGAATCCAGGAGAGTCCGACGCTGAGCACCGCCGCCGCCGCCAGGATTCCCCGTGCGGTGACCGAGCTGGTGTCGGTCCCCACCAGCAGGAACACCAGAGCGCCGAGGCTGCCGAGGCTGCTGAAAAGAATCAGGATGTCGGCGGCACCTCGGGACGAATCCTCCCGGGTGGCATGGCTGGCCGTGTTCTGGATGTCCATGGGGCCGATGGTGATCCACACCCAGGTGACATACGTCACGCAGGCGGCCGCCCAGCCCGCGATCGGAGCCAGGGTCCAGCTCCCGCACACCCCGGCCAGAACAGCGACGACGACACCCACCGCGAACATGCCGATAAGTCGGGTACTCGAGCGGTGGAGGCGTTGGCCGTGCGTCGTCATATGCTGATCGTGCCATGAAATCGGGTCTCTGCGGGCCGAGGCCCGGGGCGCATCCGGTGTTATGCCAGCCAGGGTCGGTAGTGTGAGGGAACGATTGGCTGGCTGTTCCATTGCCGGCCGCACTAACGCTGAAAGAGAACGCTGGATGTCAGATAGCCCGGCCGCGGCGTCGCCCTACGAGGTACTTGGCGTCAGCCCGTCGGCAAGTGACGACGAACTTCGTCGTGCCTACCGTCGCCTGCTGCGCCACACGCATCCGGACGTCGGCGGAGACGCCGCCGCCTTCCACCTCGTTCAGATCGCGTGGGAGCGGGTGGGAACCCCGGAGGGGCGCGCCGACTATGACCGCCGCCGATACCCGGACGCGTTCCCCGAGCCGGAGCGCCCCGCCTACGCCTCCGGAGCCGGCCGTGGGCAGGCCACGCAGGCTGGGCCGCGCGCGCGCATGTACGGCCATCCGGGTGGCGAGGCGCGCCAGCGTTACCTCGAACTGCTCCGGGAATGGGCCGGGCGCGGAACCTCTATCGATGACCCGTATGCCCCGACGCTGATCCGTTCGGCGCCGCGGGAGATCCGGCATTGGCTGGCGAAGGCTCTGGCCGAGGAATCAACGGCGCAACTCGTCTCCGCCCTCGGGATCGGCTTCACGGCCTGGCATGATGTGGCTGCCGGCACGCGGGGCGGCAAGGTCGATCACGTCGTGCTCGGCCCGGCGGGACTGTTCGCGGTCCTGTCCGAGGACTGGGGCGGGCCGGTGCAGCTTCGGCGTGGGGAGCTCGTCGGTGACGCCCTCGGCCCCGATGTTCGTCCGATCGAAGACGTCGAGGGTGTCGTGCGGGCTCTGGCGAAGTCGCTGCGGGTGAGGTTCACCGCTGTGCTGGTCGTGCTTCCCGACGAGGCCCTGACTGACCCTCTGACGGTCCCCGGACGTGGCCGGCGCCCGACCGTGATCACGCTGCCGAGGTCACGGCTGATCGGGGTGCTGCGCAGCGGGCTGCCCGGAATGGACCGCGGCAGCTTCGAGAAGGTGTTCGAGTTGCGGAGCCGCCTGCAGGACGGCATCCGCTTCAGTTCGGAGTAGCCGCTTTGCGCAGGCCCAGCTTGTCGACCCAGTACCGGAGGAATTCTGCGCCGGCCGCGTCGTGGATCAGGGACCCCTCTACGATCACGGGGTAGGGGCGCTCGAGGATGCCGTCGGACGGCCGCACATCCACATGCGAGACGTCATAGCCGGCGGCATGCAGGTGGTCGGCCATCAGGTAGTCGCTGCGCGAGTCGCCGACCGAGCGCCAGACCCGGGGGAGTGTTCCCGATTCGGAGAAAAAGGCCAGCGCCCGCTCCGCGCCGCGGTCCTTGTCCAGGGTGACCGACTCGATGTCGGTCGAGATGATCGTCGGGTCGATCCGGAATCCCACGGTGCCGGCCTGGTCCGGAACGACTCGATCACCGAAACGGATGCCCAGCCCGAGTTCAACCATCACCCCGAATGCGGCCTCGTTGAACTCCACCGCGGCGGCCTGGTACCGGCCGTGGTCGGCATCCGTGCGCTGCTCGACCGAGACCATGACCTGCTTGGTCTCGTCGAAGAACATCGTGTCGCTGAACCCGTCGGCGACGAGGTTGCGCAGCATATCTACGGCGGCGGCCGGCAGGGCCACGCTGTCATCGACGACGATTTCGCCCATCCCCGCGGCCGTGATCGGGAACCAGACGGCTCCCTTCTCGCAGACTCCGTACATGCGCATCGACTCGGGCAGTCCGGCTGCGCGGAGGGGCGCGACAACCTTCTCGCGGATGAATGTCGACGACCGCCCGGTGATGAATGCGATCGGAACGTTGGCTCCGGCCAGGCTGATCAGATCCGTGATGATGCTCGGTGTGGCGATGGTCCGGGACACCGGACTGGCGATCGGCCCGTCCACGTCGAGCAGCAGGCCGAGGGGGGAGAGGGTATCGCGCATACCCCAGTGTTTCACGGGCGTGCCCCTTGAACGGTCAGCGGGCTTCCACCGTCACCTTCCCGTTGGTGATCGCCGCGGTGATGAAACGGCGGGGGAGGGGTCGCTCGGGACCGACCCGCTGTCACTCTCGCGGTTGGTCGTGCGGGCGTCCACCCGGAAGGTCACCCCGTCCGGTGGCAGCCGCACCGTGATCGCACCGTTGGTGCTCCGGGCCTCGGCCGACGTCGGCGGGTCGAGAAAGTCGAGTTTGACGCAGGGAGTGCCGTCGCCGACGAGGCTACCCGGCCCGCAAACGCCTATCCTTGATCAAGATGATTACCCGACGAATCGCCGCCCTGCGCCTGGATATCCCGATCGAAATGGCGCAGCGCCACGAACTGCCCTCCCGGATGTCGGAGGCTGAACTGGCCGAGATCGAGCGCAACCCGCCGGCGTGGCTCGTGCAGTCTCGGGCCAACCGCACCGGCAAGAAGCCGGTCTGGGTGGAACTACGTTGTGATGTCTGCGGGTTCTCCGAAGCCGCGCGTCCCAAGAAGTGGTGGCCCGCCTTCACCTATCTGACCTGTGACTACCACGGATCCGAGGAACTCCCAGATGCCGCCGCCGGCCTCAGTCGCACCGAGGTCGACGGCATCGGCAACGCATTCATCGGCATCGTCGACGAGGCACCCTAGGTGAGTGTGAGTCCTAGTCGTCTCCGGTCTCGAACCAATTCGACGGAGATTTTGGGTCAAACTGCCATTTTTTAGCCCACAGGCGCTGTTTAGAGCAGAATCTCCGTCGAATTCGTTCGGGATGAAGTTGTCGCAGAGCCCCGGACTCGACCGACAAGGATCTTGCGGCGCACGTTCGTCCCAAGTGGCAGCGAACAGGCCAACCCGGAGTATACCCCCATGGGTATACGGGGCATGACTCCGAGCGTACACCTCGCGCGGTGTGCCCCGGCACCCGACAGGTGTCGGTCCGTCGGCGCCGGGTGGAGTAATTTGGCGGTAGCCGCCTGAGACCGGAGGACTTCTGCCATGCTGCGCACACTGGGCGTTTTCATCGCCCGTCACCGGTTCACCTCACTGCTGGTCTGGGCGCTCACGATCGCCGCGTGCGTGGCGACGGCACTGATCGGGGTGACGGGGGAGAACCTCTTCCAGCGGCTCTCCAGCGCCGGACCCACCGTTGAAGGCGAGGCCAGCCAGGCCGCCAATCTGCTGCAGGGCACCGAGGGCGCAGACATGGAATCTCTCTCTCTGCTGATCCACGACGTCGACCTGTCCTCCCCGGACCTGGGCCTGATCCTCACCGCGGCCACGACCGACCTGTTGGAAGTCGACGGGGTAACCGAGGTCATCAACCCGCTCGTCATCCCACCGCTCCCTGACGGCTCGCCGAACCCGGCTGCGATGCCTCTCCTGGTGCCCGACGGCACCGGACTGTTGCTGAACGCCCAGATGGTGGCACCAGACGGTGACCTCAGTGATGACCTGCTGGGCGAGGTGGAAGAACGGCTCGGCGTGGCGGCCGACGAGGTCCGGCAGCTTGAGCCGGACGCCACCGTGGAAGTCGGCGGAACCCCGCTCCTGGTGGAATCCCTGGTGGCGGTCGCCGAGGCCGACCTGCAGAAGGGCGAGCTGATCGCGTTGCCGATCGCCCTCCTTGTGATGCTGATCATCTTCGGCGGATTCCTGGCGGCCGGCATCCCGCTGATCGGGGCGCTGGCGTCGATCGCCGGCGCTCTCGGGGCACTCTTCGGCTTCAGCTACCTGATGGAGATCGACACCACGGTGCTCAACGTCATCACCGTGATCGGGCTGGGGCTCTCCATCGACTACGGGCTCCTGATCGTCAGCCGGTTCCGCGAGGAGTTCCGGGCACTCGTGGAGCGGGCCGGCGACAGCGAGACGCGTACGGAACGTCACGAGCTGATGCTGCAGGCGGTGGGCATCACGGCGGACACGGCCGGCCGCACGGTGCTCTACTCCGGTCTGACCTTCGCCATCGCCACGGTGGGCCTGCTGGTCTTCGAACCGACGATCATCCGTGCCATCGCCATCGGCGCGGTCTCCGTGGTGCTGATCGCCATCCTGACGGCGCTCGTTCTTGTGCCGGCTCTGCTCGGGTACTTCGGCGAACGGCTGCTGAAGCCGGGCCTGCTGACCCGCACCCCCGGCCTCGGTCCCCTCCTGACCCGTTTCGGCGACGTCGCCCCCCGGGAGGGCGTCTTCTCCCGGCTGACTCGCCGCGTGCAACGGGCGCCCGTGCTCGTGGCGCTCGGGGGCATCGCCGTGCTCCTCCTGCTCGGCAGCCCCGCGCTAAACATCAATGTGTCCAGCGGCGGCGCCGACGCCATCCCGAAGGCCTCGACCCAGTACGGGTTTGTCACGGCGCTGAACGACCACTTCCCCCTCGCCACGGCCCCGCTGGTGCAGCTCGTCTCGGACACCGATGAGGCGTCCGCCGCGGCCTGGGCCGAGGAGGTGGTGACGCTGCCGAACGTCACCGGCACGACACCACCGGCCCTGGTGAACGGGCATTGGGTGTCGCGCGTCGGCGTCGACCAGAACGCGGGCCCGGCCGTTGTGCGGGAGATCCGGGACGACCGGCCCGACTTCGACCACTGGGTCGGCGGCACGGATGCCGCGTCGGTCGACTATGTCGACTCATTGGTCGCCGGCGCGCCCTGGGCTGCCCTGATCATCGCCGGGGCCACGTTCCTGCTGCTCTTCCTGATGACCGGTTCCGTGGTCATCCCGCTCACCGCCCTCGTGATCAGCGTCATCTCGCTCGGCGCCTCCGTGGGCATCCTGGTCTGGGGTTTCCAGGAGGGAAATCTCGCAGGCCTGCTCGATTTCGATGCCGATAAGATCGCCGGGGTGGACCCTCTGGTCCTGACCCTCGTGCTCACCTTCGGCTTCGGCCTGGCCATGGACTACGAGATGTTCCTGCTCGCCCGGATCAAGGAGCACTACGAGGCGGGTGAGGCCACGCGGCTCGCTATCGAGACGGGTCTGCAGAGCTCGGGCCGGATCATCTCCTCCGCGGCCCTGATCATCGTGATCGTGTTCGCCGGGTTCGCGACCGGCAATCTGCTGCAGATGAAACAGATCGGCGTCGCTCTCGCCGTGGCCGTGCTGCTGGACGCGACCCTCGTGCGCACCATCGTGGTTCCCGCTGTGATGACCTCGCTCGAGAAGGGCCTCTGGTGGGCGCCGAGGTGGTTGCATCCGATCTACGCCCGCTTCGGGATGCGGGAGTAGGGCGGCGGCTACACCGAGGTCGGCTCGTCCAGGTCGTCGTGGTGGATCCGGTCGGCCAGGCTGCCCAGCGGCTCTCCGGTGCCGCCCCACTGCTCGGCGATGATCTCCGCGGCGATGGACACGGCTGTCTCTTCCGGGGTTCGGGAGCCGAGATCCAGCCCGATGGGGCTGTGCAACCTTGCCAGCTCCGCCTCGCCCACACCTGCCTCGCGGAGCCGGGTCAGTCGGTCCTCGTGAGTGCGCCGAGACCCCATCGCACCGATGTAGGCGAATGGGCCGCGGGTCAGGGCCACCTTGAGGAGCGGCACGTCGAATTTCGGGTCGTGGGTGAGCACGCAGACGACGGTGCGCTCATCCACGAGCCCGGCCGCGACCTGCTCGGCCAGGTAGCGGTGCGGCCAGCCGACGATGACCTCGTCGGCCTCCGGGAACCGGGCCGGCGTGGCGAAGACCTCGCGGGCATCGCAGACGGTGACACGGTAGCCGAGGAAGGAAGCCAGCCGGGCCAGGGCGGCCGCGAAATCGATGGCGCCGAACACCAGCATCCGTGGGCGCGGGGCGTAGCTGTTGACGAAGACCCGCATGCCCTCACCGCGTCGTTCACCGTCGGGACCGTAGGTGAGGGTGCTGTTGCGTCCGGCGGCCAGCAGCCCGCGAGCATCGTCGCCGATGGCCCGGTTCGCCCGTTCGGAGCCCAGATCGCCGTCGAAGCCGTGCGGCCGGATGATCAGGTGTCGGCCCAGACGGCTGGGATCGGGGTGCGCGATCACGGTCGCGACCCCTACCGGAGCCGATCCGGTGATGTCCTGCTCCACAGCGGCCAGCTCCGGGAAGCTCACCTGGCTGACTGGCTCGACGAAGACGTCGAGGATGCCGCCGCAAGTCAGACCAACGGAGAAGGCGTCGTCGTCGCTGATGCCGTAGCGCACCAGCACCGGCCGCCCATCCTCGATCACCTGGGTCGCGAGGTCGTAGACGGCACTTTCGACACAGCCGCCGGAGACCGAGCCGACCACCTCCCCGTCGGCGGTGACCAGCATCGACGCGCCGGCCGGCCGGGGGGCGGACTGGAAGGTGCGCACGACGGTGGCCAGGCCGGCAATGCCGCCGGCCTGCCATCCCGTCAGCAGCGGGTTCAGAACCTCACGCACAGGTGGTGACCCTTCCGGTTTCGCTCATCCGGGTCTACCGACCGCCGGCGCGGCGGCCGATCCAATAGGCGACAAACGCCACCGCTGCGATCACGCCGAGTAGCCTGGGCAGGCTGCTGAGCTGATCCATCACGATGCCCTTGGCCAGGGGCCGGGCCGTCGGCGCGGCGGGCGGAGCCGTCGCGGTTCCCGTCCCACTGACCGTCTCGGCGGTCTGCCCGGTCGTGGCCCCGGCAGCAGGCACCGCCGGTTCCGGAGCCGGACCCGTGACCATGGCCTGCAGGTTCTCGGCGAAGAGGGCCATCATCTGGTCCGTGACGCTGCCGATGATGCTGCACCCCATCGCGGCCACCTTGCCGGAAAGCGCCACCTCGGCACTGACCGTGCCCTGGGTCTCGCCCTCCGCCTCGACGAGGGTGAGGGTGGCCGTACCCTGCGCCGTGCCCTGACCGCGGGCCTCCTGAGCGCGCCCCTCGAACACGGCGCGGTGCGCGGTCGCATCGCGTTCGAGAACGGTCATCTGACCTCTGTACTGAATGGTCACCGGACCCAGTTTCACTTTCATTCCGACCTGATAGGCGTCATCCGAAGACTTGTTTAGCACCTGTGCCCCCGGAACGCAGCCGGCGACACGTTCGAAGTCCATCAGAGTCTTCCACACCTCGTCGATCGGTGCGACGACGGAGAACGTGCTGTTGATGTCCATCAACGGGTCCTCGTATTCTCGTGTGGGTCCGAACGGTCGGCGCGAATCGCCGCCGCCACTTCTGCCAGGGCCCCATAGCTGTGCCCGCTGACGAACGCGTCGACAAAGGGCAACGCGGCCGCCATGCCGCCCACCACCGGCTGGTAGTCCAAAGCGATCTTCCTGGGGTTGACCCAGATGATGCGGTAGGCCAGGCGCCGCAGGCGGGCCATCTGGGTGTGCACCGATTCCGGGTCGTCCAGCGCCCACCCATCCGAGATGATCACGACGACGGCCCCGCGGGCGAGGCCACGTCGACCCCAGGCATCCGTGAAATGGCGGACGCTTTCTGCCAGCCTGGTGCCGTCTGCCCGGTCCTGGGTGCTGGCGGCAGCCCGTGCCAGAGCCTGGTCCGGGTCGCGCACCGCGAGCTGACGGGTCAGCCGGGTTGATCCGGTCGAGAAGATGAAGGCTTCGGCCTCGGCCCCCGCGACCGCGCCCTGCAGGAGCGACAGGGAAACACGCGTGTACGGCTCCATCGACCCGGACACATCGCACAGCAGGATCAAACGGCGCAGTCGCGTGCGCCGGCGCCGGTAGACCAGGCGCACCGGTTCCCCGCCGCTGTGCTGCGCCGCCCTAACCGTGCGGCGCAGGTCTAGCCTCGGGGCGCTCCGGGAGCTCTTCCGGCTGCGGCTGCTGACGCGTTCCGGCGTGGCGAGGGCGATCCGGCGCACCAGGCGACGCATCTGGGCGACCTCGTCCGGAGCCAGGACCGGCGGCTGGGGCAGCGGCGCCTGGTCCGCCGCGATCGCGCAGCACAAAGTCCAGTTCGAAGAGCTCGTTGATGTCGATCAGCCACTCGGGTCTGGCCAGCCGGAGCTTCATCATCGGCAGAAGACTGTGCCCGCCCGCGATGACCCGGGACTCCGGACCGTGGCGCTCGAGTAGGGTGATCGCATCGTCGACCGTGCTGGCGCGCACATAGTCGAGGGAAGCTGGAATCTGCACAGGGGCCTCCACCTCGAAAAGGTGCCCGGCGGCAGCGACAGGCACGGAATCGTGTCACATAGTGCTCCGGGGCCGCCGGATTGGCAACGCGAATCGGGACGGCTCCGGGCCGCCGGGGAGTCGGCCGCTGGGAGCGACCGTCCCGCAGCGGAGTACGTCGAGGGCTCAGTGACGGCTCCGCAACGGGAAAGGCCCCGGCGACGAATCGCCGGGGCCTCATGCACTGTCTCAACCAGCGCTCGTCCGTTCACAGCAGAACCATGACCGGAAGTATGCACCTAGCATACAGGCACGGTAATCGGTGCCGGGGGATGGTCAGGTTCGGGTCGGCGGCCGGAGTCGTCCCCGGGCCCGAGGGCCCCGGAGCGCAGCCCCAGCTCGTGTTCGGCGACGGTGCGCACGAGACCGCGCAGCCGCTGTGCATGGCCGTAGCGCACGATGGCGTGCGCGTTCAGCCCGTCGATGATCGCCAAAAGCTGCCAGGCGACGGCGTCCGGGTCGATCGCCCGGAATTCGCCGCGCGCGCAGCCGGTGTTGAGCAGGACGGCCAGGAACGCCTGCCAGGCGTCCATCTGAACGCCCACCTCCACGGCGAGCGCAGGGTGGCGTCGGCCGAGGCTCCAGGCGTCGAGCCAGACCGCGGTCACGGTGCTGCGTTCGGGTCCGAGCAGAGTGTCGATCAGCGTTTGCAGGGCCGCCACGGCTGTTTCGCAGGGCGCCAGCTCCTCCGCCACCTCGCCGATCTCGGCGGCCACGATCGCCCCGAAAGTGTAAGCCACCAGGGAGTCCATGCTCGGCTGGTAGTGACTGACCAGGGCCGGGGTCACCCCGATCCGGGAGGCGACCGCACGCAGTGTGAGGGCCGACAAGCCCTCGTCAAGGGCGATCTCCCGGGCGGCGCGGGCGATTTCCGCCGCCCGCTCGATCGGTGCTTTGCGCCGCGATGCGCTCGGATCGGTTGACATGAAACCTGAGTCTATATATCTTTAGCCAACGGTTATTGATCAAGTGATCAATTATTCCGCAGGGAGGTCTCGTCATGCTCGTGATCAACGCGCCCGGCATCGCCGAACCGCTGACCCGAACGTCGAGCGAGGCCCGGCCGCCGCTCCGGGTCGGGCTTGTGCAGCACCGCTGGCACGTCGACGAAAACGCGCTGCGCGCGGAGCTGGCCGAGGGCATCCGTCTGGCCTCCGACCAGGGTGCCCGCGTAGCCTTCCTGCCCGAGCTGACGCTGCGCAAATACCCCGGCAACGCACGGGCACAGGGTGTGCCGAAGCTGACGGCCGAGGACCTGCTGACTGGACCGACCTTCGCCTTCGCGGCTGAGCAGGCCAAATTGCACGGCATCGTCGTGCACGCCTCCCTCTACGAGAAACCGGACGCAGAGGATGCACCGGAGGACCCGCGCGGTTACAACACGGCCATCCTGGTCTCGCCGACCGGTCGGCTACTCGGTCGCACGCGCAAACTGCACATCCCGGTCACCGAGGGCTACTACGAGGACACCTGGTTCCGACCGGGCCCAGCCGAGGACGCGTATCCCGTCTATGCGCCGGAGGAACTGGGCGGTGCCCGGATCGGGCTGCCCACCTGCTGGGACGAATGGTTCCCCGAGGTGTCGCGGCTGTACGGCCTCGGCGGCGCCCAGCTGCTGGTCTACCCCACGGCGATCGGCTCGGAGCCCGGCTTCCCGACGTTCGACACCCAACCGCTCTGGCGGCAGGTGATCGTGGCCAACGGGATCACCAGCGGCCTCTTCATGGTGGTGCCCAATCGTCACGGCGACGAGGGCGACCTGACCTTTTACGGCTCCTCTTTCATCTCTGACCCCTACGGTCGTGTGCTCGTGCAGGCTCCCCGTGATGAGTCCGCGGTGCTGGTTGCCGACCTCGACCTGGCACAACGGGAGGAGTGGCTCACACTGTTTCCCTTCCTGGCCACCCGACGGCCGGACAGCTATGCGGGGCTGACCACGCCGGTCGACCCGGCTCTTCCGTTCGGTGCGATGGTGACGTCGGGGGAGTCGTGACCTGGCTGATGCCGGCGGAGACCGCGCCGCAGGACCGGGTCTGGATGGCATTCCCGGTGGACGGCTACACGCTCGGCACGGATGCGTATTCCGCCGACGAGGCGCGCGGCACCTGGACCGCGGTTGCCCACGCGGTCCTCGAATTCGAACCCGTCACCATGGTCGTCGACCCGGCCGAGGTGGCGACCGCTCGGCGGTACCTCTCCGCGGAGATCGAAATCATCGAGGCACCACTTGACGACGCCTGGATGCGCGACATCGGCCCGTCCTTCGTGCTGGGTGATGACGGGCAGCTGGGGGCGGTGGACTGGGCATTCAACGGTTGGGGTGCCCAGGATTGGGCGCGCTGGGGCAAAGACATGGAGGTAGGCAGGCTCGTCACCGCCGCCTCTGGCGCGAGTGTGATCTCCTCGGTGCTCGTGAACGAGGGCGGCGGCATTCACGTCGACGGCGCGGGAACGGTGCTGGCCACGCAGACCGTTCAACTGGATCCGGGCCGGAACCCCTACGTCGACCGGGCGAGGATCGAGGCCGAGTTCGCCCGTACCCTCGGCGCCACCCGCCTGGTCTGGCTGCCGCGCGGCCTGAGCCGGGACCAGCAGCGCTACGGAACCCGCGGCCACGTCGATATGGTGGCCGCCCTCCCGTCGCCCGGAACGGTGTTGATGCACGCGCAGAACGACCCGGCCCACCCGGACTATGCCGTGACCAGGCAGCTCCGCGCCGTTCTCGCCGAGGAGACGGATGCGGCGGGCCGGCCGTTCACCATCGTCGACCTGCCGGCACCGGCCGCACTCACGGACGAGGACGGCTTCGTGGACTACAACTACGTCAACCACCTCGTCGTCAACGGCGGCGTGATCGCCTGCGGCTTCGGCGAGGAACGGGCCGACCAGGTCGCCCGGGAGATCCTGGCCGCGGCGTATCCGGGCCGAACGGTCGTGTCGGTCGAGGCGCGGCCGTTGTTCGCGCGCGGCGGCGGCATCCACTGCATCACCCAGCAGCAGCCATCGGCCGGGTAGTCGCCGCGCCACGCTTGCTGCCGCAAGGTGAACGTTCAGGGGACTGTGGCACGATTGACAGGTTGGCCACCGGGAATTCGGCTAGTCGGCGCCACCGGGACGCCGCATGCAGCACGATCTGAATCGAGTCAGTTTGAAGTTCATCGTTGGGGAAACCCTCGTCTATCCGCACCACGGTGCGGTCACCCTTACTGAGCTCTCCACCATAACGCTGAAGGGCGTCGCCCAGCCGGCGATGACGCTGCGCGTGCATTCGTCGCAGCTCACAATCCAACTTCCCATCGCGAATGCGGGGCTTGTTGGAGTGCGTGACGTCATCGATGCCGCTGGGCTGGAAGAGGTCTACAAGGTTCTGCGCGAGCCGTTCACGGAGGAAGCAACGAACTGGAGCCGCCGATTCAAAGCGAATCAAGAGAAGATGGCGAGTGACAGCGTGACGCGCGTCGCCGAAGTCGTCCGGGACCTGTGGCGCCGCGAACAGGACGGCGGCGTGTCCGCCGGTGAGAAGCGGATGCTCGCCAAGTCCCGTCAACTCCTGGAGTCTGAGCTGGCGCTGGCGCTCGGCACATCGCCGGAAGACACCGTCCTGGCTTTGGACGAGGTTCTCTCCGGGGCCCTCACCGAAGCGGTCTAGCCCCGCGCGGCGGTTCGACGCCCAAGCGATCCACCGCCACGACGACGTGGCGGATGCCTTCCACGAGTTGGTGCTCGGGCCGTCGATGATCTACCTCCGCCCGTGCTTTCCGCGTTCCGGTACATCCCTGACGAGGTGTAGGAGAACAAATACCGCTCGTGGTCGAGAAATTGCGGCCGAAGCCCGGCGACCGACTCCTCGAAGTCGGATGCGGATGCGGATGCGGCTCTTGGCCTGCCTGGGGGGAACGAGCGGTTCGCGCGGTCATGGATGGCTCTCCGAATGTGTCTTCCGCCCGTTGTCCAGATAGCCACCGAGGAGTATCGTCCGCGAAGGTGGGGCGGGACGCTGGCTCACCCGATGCCAGGCGGGTCGTCCCTTGTTGAGAGGATTACTCATGAAACGCATGGTACTGGGGTGCGTTGTCGCACTCGGACTTGTTTTCGTCGGCGCCACTTCGGCCCAGGCTGGCGAGACCAGTGGCAATGGCAGTCCGGTCCCGGGCGCAACGAACGCGAGTTCGGCGTGCGCCTATTCGGGCCGGGACCTCCCCGATGCTGAGGAAAACCAGCCGCCCCAATTCAACGACGACTTCGTCACGGACGGGCGCGTGCAGAGCTACGGGCGGTTCGTCAGCCACGGCTTCAAGGATCTGGTGCCCAGCCCGGGCGAAGCCTGCCGCGGCAACGTGACGTTTGAGGAATAGGCTGCCAAGCCGCGACCTCGGGCAACTGCGAGCACAGCCCCTACGATCTTCCCTCGGTCGCTGACCTCTGGCCGCGACGCGGCCGGTCAGAGGGCGATCATGATCGTGAGGGCTTCGCGGTTGCCCCTGTCACGCTTGGCGACGGGGACTGCGTCGAGGTTCACCGAGCGGTCGAAGATTCTACCGGGATTGACGGTCCCGTCGAGGATCGCCGGCATGAGGTGTGCGATGTAGGCGCGCACGGGAGAGGGGCCGATGAACGGTTGACAGATGGTGGCATGAATCAGTTCTTCATTGGCGACTGCCTGCGGGAAAAGTGGGCGGCGCCGAGCATGTCGGCGGTGAAGCTGCCGCCGGCGGACCTCCGATACGGGGTGATGGCGAGGAGACTGCGTTCCAGCCGGAGGCACGTTCGACCATGGAAAAAAAAATAGGCCGCGCAACCGGTATCGATTGTCGCGACCTATTTCCACATGGACTCGGAATGATCCGAATCTAATTTCTGTGCCCGAGGGGGGACTTGAACCCCCACGCCCATAAGGGCACTAGCACCTCAAGCTAGCGCGTCTGCCATTCCGCCACCCGGGCCGAGTGTTTCAGCGGCCGTTCCCGGCCGCCGAATAGATAATCTAGCACGGATTTCGAGGCCCTCCAGCCGCGCCCACCGTCGCCGGCCGGCGGCGAGGCCCGGTAGCGTGACACGCATGCTTTCCTCTGCTGACAACACACCGGCCGACGCTGCACTGGACCTCACGGCCACGATCGCTCGCGACCTCATCCGTTTCGACACGACCAACTATGGCGAGGGCCGTTCGAACGGCGAAACGGATGCCGCCGAGTACGTCGAGGCGAACCTGCGGTCTCTCGGCCTCGCCCCGCAGCTGTTCGATTCAGAACCGGGCCGCACGAGTGTCGTCGTGCGCGTTCCGGGTCGCGACAGCAGCCGCGGGGCGCTGGTGGTCCACGGCCACCTCGACGTCGTTCCCGCTGACCCGGAGGCCTGGTCGGTGGACCCGTTCGCCGGCGTGATCAAGGACCGCCTCCTGTGGGGCCGCGGAGCCGTTGACATGAAGAACATGGACGCCATGATGCTCGCGTCGCTCCAAAACATCCTCGGCTCCGGCCAGGAACCGGCCCGTGAACTGATCGTGGCGTTCTTCGCCGACGAGGAGGCCGGGGGAGTGCTCGGCTCGCACTACCTCGTCGACACCCGTCCGGAGCTCTTCCAGGGCGCCACCGAGGCAATCAGCGAGGTCGGGGGCTACTCGATCACGCTCGGCGGTCAGCGTGCCTACCTGCTCCAGACGGGCGAGAAGGCGCTGATCTGGATCAAGCTTGTGGCGCGGGGCGAGGCGGCCCACGGGTCCCGGCTGATCCGTAGCAACGCCGTGACCCGGCTCGCCGAGGCTGTCGCCAAGGTCGGCCGGCGTGAGTGGCCGATCCGTCTGACCGAGACCACCACCCAGCTGTTGGCGGAGCTGGCACGGGTGCTCGACGTCGACCCCCAACGTGTCGGTCCCGACGAGCTGGCCCTCGCCACTGGCACGGCTTCGGGCTTCATCCAAGCGAGTCTGCGCACCACGACCAATCCCACCGTTCTGCACGCCGGGTACAAGCACAACGTCATCCCGGACCGGGCCGAGGCGCTCATCGACATCCGCACCCTGCCCGGCGACGAGGATTCCGTACTCGCCGAAGTGGCCGCGCTGGTCGGCCCCGACATCGAGATCGTGATCATGCACCGCGACATCGGTCTCGAAACAGAATTCGGCGGGCCCCTCGTCGATGCGGTCATCGAGACCCTCGGCCGACACGATCCGGGCGCTCCGGTGCTGCCCTACCTGCTCTCCGCCGGCACGGACAACAAGGCCCTCAGCACCCTCGGGATCAAGGGTTACGGTTTTGCCCCGCTCAAGCTCCCCGCCGACCTCGATTTCCCGGCGATGTTCCACGGGGTCGACGAACGGGTGCCTCTCGACGCGTTAGTGTTTGGCAAGCAGGTCCTGACCGACCTGCTCTCGAACTACTGAACAGCAAAAGGGCATTTCGTGAACTTCATCGACGCACTCATCCTGGGACTCGTGCAGGGACTGACCGAATTCCTCCCGGTCTCCTCCAGCGCCCACATCCGTATCGTCGGGGAATTCCTGGGAACCGGAGGTGACCCGGGAGCCCGCTTCACCGCGATCATCCAGATCGGTACCGAGGCTGCCGTGGCGATCTACTTCTGGCGCGATATCGTGCGCATCATCGGGCAGTGGTCCAAGTCCCTCGTCGGCAAGGTTCCGCGCGCCGACCCGGACGCGCGGATGGGCTGGCTGATCATCCTCGGATCGCTGCCCATCGTGGCGCTCGGCCTGCTCTTCCAGGACCAGATCGAGTCCTCGCTCCGCAACCTGTGGATTACCGCCAGCGTGCTGATCGGCTTCGGCGTCCTGCTCGGAATCGCCGATTACGTCGGGGCCAAGCGCCGCCGGCTGGGCGACCTCACCGTGCCCCATGGCATCGTCTACGGCTTCGCCCAAGCCCTCGCGTTGATCCCCGGCGTATCCCGCTCGGGAGGCACGATCACCGCCGGCCTGTTCATGGGGTACGAGCGCGCCGCCGCCGCCCGCTACGCTTTCCTGCTCGCCATCCCGGCCGTTCTCGGCAGCGGGCTGTTCCAGGTGTACAAATCGATCGTCAAGCCTTGCCTGGAGGGTGCGACAAACTGCACCCCGGAGATTTTCGGCCCGTGGGACACCCTGGCGGCCACGGTCATCGGCTTCGTCGTCGCCCTGTTCGTGATCAAGTTCTTCATGAGCTACATCTCCAGACGTAGCTTCCTGCCGTTCGTGATCTACCGCATCGTGCTCGGCCTCGTGCTGAGCGGCCTGCTGGTGACGAACACCATCTCCGCCTAGTTAGGCTGGGAAAATGCGTGCCTGGCGACGACCCGAAATTCCGCAACTCCCCGGTCAGTCCGGCGCACCCTGGCTGCACGATACCGCCACCGCGTCCCTGATCGAGGCCAAACCCAATGACGTCGCCCGGCTGTACGTGTGTGGGATCACTCCCTACGACGCCACGCACCTCGGCCATGCGGCCACCTACCTGGCCTTCGACACTCTGCAGCGGGTCTGGCTGGACGGCGGCTACCGGGTGCACTACGCCCAGAACGTGACGGATGTCGACGACCCGCTCCTCGAGCGAGCGGCCGCCACCGGCGTCGACTGGGAGGTTCTCGCCGAGTCGCAGGTGAACCTCTTCCGCACCGACATGGAGGCACTGGGGATCATCCCGCCGAACGACTATGTCGCCGTCACCGAGGTCATCGACGAGATTGCGGATGCCGTGGCCCAGCTCTGGGATGCCGGCCTCGCGTACCCGGTCCCCATGGACGCGGCCGCCGCAGGCGCGCCCGAGCCGACGGAGGCCGCCGGTTCCGACATCTACTTCGACATTGAGGCCGCGCAGCGCGCGACCTCGTGGACGCTCGGCGACGAGAGCAATCTCGACTCCGAGGCCATGCTCACCCTGTTCTCCGAACGCGGGGGAGACCCGGCCCGTCCCGGCAAACGGGACGTCCTCGACCCGCTGCTCTGGCGCTCGGCCCGCCCCGGGGAACCGTCCTGGGCGTCGCGCGTCGGCGCCGGCCGTCCGGGCTGGCACATTGAGTGTTCGGTCATCGCACTGAAGGAACTCGGCACGGACTTCACGGTGCAGGGCGGCGGCAGCGATCTGATCTTCCCGCACCACGATATGAGTGCGGGGCACGCGGCAGCCCTATCCGGGCATCCGCTGGCCGGCGTCTACAGCCACACCGGCATGGTGGCCTATCAGGGCGAGAAGATGAGCAAGTCGCTCGGAAATCTGGTGCTCGTGTCCAAACTGCGCACCGCGGGAACCGACCCGCGAGCAATCCGTCTGGCCCTGCTCGACCAGCACTACCGCGCCGATTGGGAGTGGACGAACGCGCACCTTCGGGCGGCGGAGGCCCGCCTCACGGCCTGGACCGCGGCCTTCGGGACAGCGGGCACGGCCGGAACCCTCGACACGCACGCGGTCATCGAACGGCTGCGGGCCGCCCTCGCCGCCGACCTCGACACCCCTGGCGCGCTGGCGGTCGTGGACGCCGCCGCAGCCGACTCCGACAGAGTCGACGAGCCGGCACTGCTGGCCCGCGCGGTCGACGCGCTGCTCGGCGTGGCTCTTTAGGGCTGGCGGGGCGAGTCGAGCGGCGGGCGCCCCTCGCCGGGACCGTCCCGGCCATCGCCGCGCTTGCGCAGATATTTCTCGAATTCCTGGGCGATCGCTTCGCCGCTGGCCTCCGGGGAATCGACCGTGTCGCGAGCCTGTTCGAGCTGCCCGATATAGGCCGCCATCTCGTCGTCCTCGGCCGCCAGCGTGTCGATGCCGCTCTGCCATTCATCGGCCTCGCTCACCAGGTCGCCGCGCGGGATGACGACATCGATGATCTCCTCAAGCTTGTCGATCAGTGCCAGCATCGCCTTCGGCGACGGTGCATTGTGCACGTAGTGGGGGACGGACGCCCAGATCGACAGGGTCGGAATGCCGACCTCCTCCGCGGCGATCGCGAGCACGCTCAGGATGCCGACGGGGCCTTCGTAGGTGCTGCGCTCAACCTGAAGTTCGGCCCGTACCTGCGGGTTGTCGCTGGAGACGAAGATGGAGATAGGCCGGGTGTGGGGAACATCGGCCAGCATCGCCCCGAGGAAGACGATGCCGCCGACATCCGCGGCGAGGGCGGCGTCGAGGATCTCTGCGGCGAATCCCTTCCAGCTGCGGGACGGTTCCGTTCCAAGGAGCAGATAGATGTTTCCGGCGTTCGTGCCGCTGACGCGCAGCTGCGCGTCGTCGGCCAGGGGAGCCCCGGCCTCGGCGGGGGTCGTCGGTCCGTAGAGTACCGCACCCGGCCACTCCAGTTTGCGCCGGCCGTCTTCGCCGCCGGCCGAAATGGTGGGCCGGTTGAACTGATAGTCGAAGTAGATCTCTGGGTCGATCTCCGCGACCGGGGAGACATCCAGCAGATCCTTCAGGGTGCCCACGGCGCCGGTCGCCGCCTCGCCGGCGTCGTTCCAACCCTCGAACGCCACCACCAGGAGGCGACCGTTGAGGAACCCATTAGCCTCTGTCACTGTCCGAAACCTCTTTCGACGGGGTGCCCCGCACGGCGCACCATCCATCAAGGATAGGCGGTGCCCCCTACACTTGAACTCCGTGAACGCGATCCGAATCAATTCCTCCCTGCCTGCGGCCGTGCTCTGGGACATGGACGGCACCATCGTGGACTCCGAGCCGTACTGGATGCGGGCCGAGACGGAACTGGTCGAGTCCTTCGGCGGCGTCTGGTCCCACAGCGACGCCATGCTGCTGGTCGGCTCCGGCCTCGAGGGTTCCGCGGTCATCCTGCAGGATCGGGGCGTCGACCTGGACGGCGACGCCATCGTGCACCGGCTCACCAGCCGTGTCCAGGAACTCCTGAGAACCTGCGGTGCCCCGTGGCGGCCTGGCGCGCTCGAACTGCTCGCCGATCTCAAGACCGCCGGCGTCCCCATGGCGCTGGTCACCATGTCACAGCAGCGGATGGCACGACAGATCGCCGAACTTGTCGGATTCACCGCCTTCGACACCATTATCGCCGGCGACATGGTCACGAACAGCAAGCCGCATCCAGAGGCGTACCTGACGGCCGCCGGGCTGCTCGGCGTCGACCCCGAGCACTGCATCGCGGTCGAGGATTCCATTCCGGGCATCGCGGCCGCCGTGGCATCCGGGGCCGTCGTCGTCGGCGTCCCGCACATGGTCTCCCTGCCTGAGAGCGCGCACTACGAGCTCTGGCCGACCCTCGCCGGTCGCACTCTGCACGGTTTCACCTCGCTGTACACCGCCCGTCGCGGATCCCTCGGCCGCAAGCCGGCCCCGACCGACCCACACTGACCCGAGAGCAAGGACGTAACCCACGCATGAGCGACAACCAGGTCATCCAAAACAGCGGACCCTTCCGGATCGGCGACCGGGTACAGCTAACCGGACCCAAGAACAAACTGAACACGATCACCCTGGAACCAGGCAAGGTCTTCCACACCCACCGGGGAATCCTGGCGCACGATGACGTCATCGGTGTCCCGGACGGCTCGGTCGTCACGAACAACGTCGGCGTGGAGCACCTCGCCTTGCGGCCGTTGCTGAACGACTTCGTGATGTCGATGCCGCGCGGTGCTGCCATCATCTATCCCAAGGACGCCGCCCAGATCATCGCGCAGGCCGATATCTTCCCGGGGGCGACTGTGGTGGAGGCCGGCGTCGGTTCCGGCGCCCTGTCGCTCTGGCTACTGCGCGCCATCGGCCCCGCCGGGAGGCTGGCCTCATTCGAACGCCGCAGCGAGTTCGCGGATGTAGCCCGTGACAATATCGCGACCTTTCTCGGGTCTGATCCCGCCAACTGGAGCATCACGCTCGGCGACCTCGCCGATACCCTGCCCGACACGATGCCGGCCCAGAGCGTGGACCGTGTCGTGCTCGACATGCTCGCGCCCTGGGAGTGCCTGGGCTCTGTTTCGGACGCGCTCAAGCCAGGCGGAGTGCTGCTCTGCTACGTGGCCACGGTGACCCAGCTCTCGCGAGTGGCCGAGGCCATCCGTGCGACCGGTTTCTACACGAACCCGGACTCGAACGAGACCATGGTTCGCGGGTGGCACGTCGAGGGTCTCGCCGTGCGGCCCGATCACCGGATGATCGGGCACACGGGTTTCCTGATCACGGCCCGCCGTCTCGCCCCGGACACGATTCTTCCCGAATTGAAGCGCCGTCCGTCGAAGACCGACTTCTCCGATGCCGATGTGGAGGCCTGGACGCCGGGCGCTCTCGGCGAACGCAGTGTCAGCTCGAAGGTCATGCGCAAGCGCGTGCGGATGGCCGAGACAGGCGCGGCCATCTCTAAGGCTCGCGGGCTCGACGCGGGCGAACCCGACGACCTCGCACCCAACGCCCGTTAGAATTGGGTCGGCCTGCCATCCGGCCCCGAATTTGCCCCTGTCCCGCACAATCACCTGCCCCACACTGAAATGAGATCCCGTGCGTAGAGCTCCTGCACTCATCGCTTCCGCTGGCCTGCTGGTCGCGGTCCTCACCGGCTGCAGCACCCCCGTCGACGCCGCAGACTGCCAGGCGCCGGCCACGAAGGGGGCAGCGTCGAAGCTCGTGTCGGTGTCGGGCGAATTCGGCTCCGCGCCGACGGTGGACTTCCCGACCCCGCTGAAGACGGACACCACCCAGGCCAGTGAGATCATCGCCGGCACGGGTGACGGTCTCGTCCCGGATCAGCTGGTCAAGCTCGACCTCAGCCTCTACAACGGTACGACGGGTGCGTTGATCAGCGCGGGCGAGTACGACGGGGTCAATCAGGCCAGCATCGTCCTGGACGACGAGCAATCGCTCCCGGGCCTGGCGACGGGCCTTGAGTGCGCCCAGGTCGGATCCCGGCTGGCTCTCATCGTCTCCCCGGACGACGGGCTCGGCCCGGCCGGCGGAGACCCCAACAGTGGCATCGGCGCCGACGACTCGCTGGTCTTCGTGATCGACGTCGTGCGCGCCAACCTGCTCCGGGCCAACGGCGCCAACCAGCCGGTCGCGAGCGGGCTTCCGTCCGTTGTCCTTGCGACTGATGGAACCCCCGGCCTGACCATTCCGTCGAGTGAGCCGCCGACCGAGCTGCAGATCGGCGTCCTCAAGAAAGGCGATGGCGAGCAGGTCGCGGAAGGCGACACCGCGACCCTGCACTACACGGGCGTGCTCTGGAACGAGAACACGGTCTTCGATTCCAGCTGGCAGACCGGGAAACCGGCCGAGTTCCTGATCGTGGACGGTTCCAAGACCGAGGGCGGGCTGATCCCCGGGTTCGCCCAGGCCATCATCGGGCAGACCGTCGGTTCGCAGGTCATCGCAGTCATCCCGGCGGATCAGGCTTACGGTGATGAGGCCTCGCAGAAGATCCCCGCAGGCTCAACGCTCGTGTTCGTCGTCGATGTCCTCGGCGTGAACTAAGTCTCGGCCTGCAAGCGGCGGATAGACTCGCAGGGTGCCGTCCACCATTGAAAAGAACAGCCGTGTTTCGGTAGAAGAACGCCTGTTCAGCCTGGTACTTGCGCTCATCGCAACGGAAGTCGGGTTGACCAAGGCCGATATTCTGTCCACCGTGCAGGGGTACCGCCAGCGCTACCTCCCCGGCGGCGACAACGCGAGCCTGGAGCGGCAGTTCGAGCGAGACAAAGACGACATCCGCGAACTGGGCATTCCGCTCGAGGTGGTTGAGCCGCCGGACGATCCCGGGAGCAACCACCATTTGCGCTACCGCATCCCCAAGGGACTCTACGAGCTTCCGGTGGACGTGACTTTCAGCCCGGACGAGCTCATGCTGCTCAAGCTTGCAGCGACGGTCTGGCGGGAGGGCTCCCTGTCTTCGGAGTCCAGGCGTGCGATGACGAAACTGCATGCGCTGGGCATCGACTCGAGCGATCCCGTGCTCGGTTACTCGCCGTCCCTGCGCGTGCGGGAGGCGTCCTTCGAACCGCTCAGCAAGGCAATGGATCGCGGTCAGGTTGTCGCATTCCTCTATCTGAAGCCCGGCGAGGCGGCGGCGCGCCGCCGTCAGGTCGAGCCCCGCGCCGTGGTATTGCACGACGGACGATGGCACCTGTTCGGTACCGACCAGGATGCTGTGGCAACCCGCACGTACCTGCTCTCCCGGATCGTGGGCCCGGTGGTGACGGTCCCCGGAGCCTCGTTCGTGGCGCACGGTGACGGTCAGGGGCAGGAAGCGCTCAGCGAGCTCGAGGCGCTGTGGACCGCCAACATCGCCGTGATCGCCGCCCGGCCGGGCAGCGATGCCGCGGTGAGACTGTCGAAGCGAGACGCCCCGGGAGAGATTCGAACGAACGCGGACGCATCCGCTCTCCACCTGAACTTCACCGATCTCAACGTGTTCGCCGACGAGCTCGCCGGCTACGGCCCGGAGGTTCTGGTGCACTCGCCCGCGGCCCTGCGCACGGCGGTCCGGTCCCGCCTGATCACCGTGCGGGATGCCCACACCGATTTCGATCTGAATGCGCACCCGGACACCACGACGGCGGCAGACGAATGAACAGCGGTCCGGCACTCGGAGCATCCGACAAGCTGACCTTCCTCCTGGCGCTGGTTCCCTTCCTGATGGACCATGACCGCATCAGCGTGACCGACGTCGCCGAGCACTTCGGGGTGTCGCCTGACCGGGTGCGCGACGCGGTCAACCTCATCGCGGTTTCCGGCATCCCCGGGGAAACCCGCCAGTACCTGCACGGCGACCTGTTCGATATCCATTGGGACGAGTTCGAAATGAACGACCTCATCGTGCTCACCCACCTCGTGGCCATCGACGACTCGCCGCGCTTCTCCGCCCGAGAAGCCGCCGCGCTGATCGCCGGCCTGCAATACCTGTCGTCGCTACCGGAGAATGCCGACGTCGACGCGATCGCGTCGCTGATGGCGAAACTCACCCGCAGCGCCTCAGCGGCTCCCAGCCAAGTTGCCGTCTCCGGCACGGATGCCCGCAGCAGCATCGCGGTCGTGCAAGCCGCGGTCCGCGGCGGAGTACAGATCGAGTTCGACTACCTGAATGCCCGCGGCGAGAATGAACTGCGCCGGGTCGACCCGTGGCGCATCCAGTCTGTGGACCGGGACTGGTACCTGCGCGGCTGGTGCCACCTCCGCGAAGCGGCCCGCACCTTTCGCCTCGACCGAATGAGCGATCTGCACGTGACCGACGTGCCGACCAACCCCCGGTCCGCCGATGCTGTGCCGACCGAGACCCTCTTCGAGGGCTCCGCGTCCGACCAGGATGTGACGGTTGAACTCCCGACGTCTGCCGTTCCGCTGCTCGCAGACTACGCACCATACGGCGCCCCCGGCGCACACGGGGACCGCGTGCGGAGGACACTCAAAGTGGCTCACTATCACGGCCTCAAACGCCTCGTCACCGGCCTCGCCGGAGTCGTGGAAGTGGTTGACCCGGCCGAGGCGCGCGCGGTCGTGCGCGAGTGGGCGGCCGCCGGCGTGGCCCGCTACGACGAGTCCGAACCGACAGACGTGGGGGAGTAGACGATGCCGTGGTGGTCGTGGGCACTGATCTGGATCGGCCTGGTGCTCGGCCTGCTCGCGATGCTGGCCTGGTTCGGGTTCGCCCTGTTCAAGAAGGTCATGGCCACACTGGAGGCCCTTCAAGAACTCGGCGATCTTGTCGCTGACGTCACCCGGAGGCAGGAGATGCCGCCGCAGGTCCGGTTCCAACCGGCCGTCTTCACAAAGCCCGCCGACCTCTACCGCGCTCTCGAACTGGTTCAGCGTGACCGGGCGCAACGTCGACAGCGGCGGCGGGATTCCTTGATCGCCAGAGGTAAACTATTTATAACTCGACCATTGACCCAAAGGACAGATACTGATGCTTAACAACCTGACCGGATGGCACTTCCTGATCATCCTCGTCATCGTTCTGCTTCTGTTCGGTGCGCCCAAGCTTCCCGGCCTCGCCCGCAGCCTCGGGCAGTCCATGAAGATTTTCAAGAACGAGATCAAGAGCGATAAAGAAGACGCCGAAACCACCGGCAGCGCTGACGACTCTTCGAAGGCCGCCGGCACAGCCGACCCGACGACGAAATCGTAAGTCCCGTGGCGGGGCGAATCCCTCGGCGCACGGCCACTGATGGAAAAATGTCGCTGGGGCAACATCTGCTCGAGCTGCGCAAGCGTCTCTTCCTCGCTGCGGCAGGAATCCTGGTTGGTGCGATCGTCGGCTGGTTCCTGTCCGATTTCGTGTGGGACGCCCTGCGCGAGCCGATCTACGCCATCATCGAGGCGCAGGACCGCACGGCTCAGCTGAACTACCCAGACATCACTAGTGCCTTTGACCTGAAGTTGAAGATCGCCTTCTACGTGGGGCTCGTCGTGTCCAGCCCGGTCTGGCTCTTCCAGATCTTCGCGTTCCTGGTTCCCGGCCTCACCCGCATCGAAAAGCAGTACACCTTCGGCTTCCTCTTCACCGCCATTCCGCTGTTCCTGGCGGGCTGCGCCGCGGGATGGTTCGTTCTGCCGAACATCGTCGGACTGATGACGAGTTTCGCACCCAAGGAAGACGCCGCTCTCATCGTCGCGCAAAGTTACCTCGACTTCGTGTTGAAGCTCATGATCGCGATCGGTGTGGCTTTCGTGCTCCCCGTCTTCATCGTTCTGCTCAACCTGGCCGGAGTGATCAGTGCTCAGTCGATCATCAAATCCTGGCGGATCGCCGTGCTGCTGATCACGCTGTTTACCGCGATCGCCACCCCCGCTGCCGACGTGATCTCGATGTTCCTTCTTGCCATCCCTATGGTCGTGCTTTACTTCGCCGCCTATGGAATCGCGTTCCTCCACGATCGACGTGCCGCCCGCCGCGCCCGTTCCCTCGAACAGGAGTTAGCGCTCTGAGCGCATCCGATGACCAACCTTGAATCGCCCGCGGAACGCTATGCCGCCTCCCGAGCCCGCGCCGGCCGGCCCCGCCTGGAGTCATTCCGCGCCGGGCTCCGCTTCGGACTGGATCCCTTCCAGCTGGCCGCTTGCGCGTCTCTCGAGGACGGTAACAGCGTGCTCGTCGCCGCGCCCACGGGTGCCGGCAAAACCCTGATCGCCGAATTCGCGATCTATCTAGCAATGCAGAGCTCTCGGAAGAAGGTCTTCTACACCGCCCCGATGAAGGCGCTGAGCAATCAAAAGTTTCAGGAACTCGTCGCGGAATACGGGGCGGATGCCGTGGGCCTGCTCACCGGCGACACGAACGTGAACCCCCAGGCCCGCATCGTGGTCATGACGACCGAAGTGCTGCGCAACATGCTCTATGCCGATTCGGACCTCCTCACAAACCTTGCCTTCGTCGTGTTGGACGAGGTCCACTTCCTGGCCGACCGGTTCCGCGGTGCCGTCTGGGAAGAGGTCATCATCCATCTGCCCCAGGACGTACGTCTGGTCTCGCTCAGCGCCACGGTCTCAAACGCCGAAGAATTCGGCGACTGGCTGCAGGCCGTCCGCGGCGAAACGGATGTCATCGTCTCCGAAGAGCGACCGGTTCCGCTCGAACAACATGTGCTGGTCAAGAGCAAAATGCTCGACCTCTTTGACGTGGCCGGCCTGGCCGGGACCCACCGGGTGAACCCGGAGCTGGTGCGGCTGGCCCAGTCGGGCGGGCGCGCACCCGGCGTCCGCTCGGCGAACGGACGCCGGGGCGGCGACCGCGACCGCGGCCGGGGGACCCAGCCGCGTGGCGGTTTCGAACCGGGGCGGATGGACCGCTCCGAGATCGTGCGGCTGCTCGAGGGCAAACACCTGCTCCCGGCGATCTTCTTCATCTTCAGCCGAGTCGGCTGCGACCAGGCGGTCCGCCAGGTACTGCGGGCCGGCGTGCGCTTGACCGACGCTCAGGAGCGCGAGGAGATCCGGCAGATCGTCGACGAGCGCTGCCGTACGCTGCTCGACGAAGACCTCGGCGTGCTCGGCTACTTCGAGTGGCTCGACGGCCTCGAGCGGGGTGTCGCCGCCCACCACGCCGGGCTGCTTCCGGCGTTCAAGGAGGTCGTTGAGGAGCTGTTCCAGAAGAAGCTCCTGAAGGCCGTCTTCGCCACGGAAACCCTGGCGCTCGGCATCAACATGCCGGCCCGTACGGTGGTGCTCGACAAGCTCGAGAAGTTCAACGGCGAGGCGAGAGTGCCGGTCACCCCGGGGGAGTACACCCAGCTGACCGGTCGGGCCGGGCGGCGCGGCATCGACATCGTGGGCCACTCGGTGATCCAGTGGGCTTCCGGACTCGACCCTCAGACGGTGGCGTCACTCGCGTCTCGACGCACCTACCCGCTCAATTCCAGCTTTAAACCGACCTACAACATGGCCGTCAACCTGATCGACCAGTTCGGTCGGGAACGCACGCGTGAGGTCCTCGAGTCCTCGTTTGCCCAGTTCCAGGCCGATCGGGCGGTCGTCGACCTGGCACGCAAAGTGCGCCAACAGGAGGAGTCACTGACCGGGTTCGCACAGTCCATGGTCTGCCACCTGGGCGACTTCACCGAATACTCCTCCATCCGTCGCAATCTCACCGACGTCGAGCGCCAAAATGCGGCCGGGGAGACCGGCGCCCGTGCGGCGCGCGAGCGCCGCCAGCGCGAACTCGGCAGCCTGCGTAAGCGCATGCGCGAGCATCCGTGCCACAGCTGCCCTGAGCGCGAGCAGCACGCACGGTGGGCACAGCGCTGGTGGACGCTGAGGCGAGACACGGATACCCTCACCCAGCAGATTACGACACGCACCGGCGCCGTCGCACGCGTCTTCGACCGGGTGACCGAAGTTCTCGTGGGCTACGGCTATCTCCTCGAGAACCCCGACGCCACGGTCACGCTCAGCCCGAGCGGCCTGATCCTGCGGCGCATCTACGCGGACCGTGACCTCCTGGTGGCGGAATCGCTGCGCCGGGGCCTGTGGAACGACCTCGACCCAGCGGGTCTCGCCGCCATGGCCTGCGCTCTCGTTTTCGAACCCCGCCGCGAGGAGGGTTTGATCGACGAACGCTACCTGCCCAAGGGCGCCTTCCGCGAGGCCCTGCACGAGACCCAGGAGTTGTGGAGCCGCCTCGATGATCTCGAACGCGATCACAAGCTTCCCGGCAGCAACCCCCTCGCGGTGGGACTCAGCCTGGCGATATGGAAGTGGGCGCGAGCCGGTTCGCTCATCGACGTCCTGGATGAGGCCGAGATGGCGGCGGGCGACTTCGTGCGCTGGACGAAGCAGACCATCGACCTTCTGGATCAGCTCTCGGTCGTGGCCGACGACCCCGTCGGCCGCACCGCTCGCAAGGCCATGGATGCGATCCGCCGTGGGATCGTGGCCTACTCGTCAGTCGCCTAGGCTGATGACGTGATCTCGGGGACCCTTCGGCCATTGGCCCTCCCGTTGCCGGCCGCTATTCTGCTCGCCGCGGCGGCCGGCGCGATCCTGGACGCCGGGTTTCCCGATCGGTCGTGGTGGATTCTGGCCCTGGTCGGAGTCTTCCTGATGCTCTTTGCCCTACTGGGGCGTGGTTTCTGGTCCGGCCTGCTCATCGGGTTGGTGGCCGGATCAGCGTTCTGGTTGATCCACATCAGCTGGCTGACGCTCTATCTCGGACCTGTGCCCTGGCTAGCACTGGCCGGCTTGCAAACCATATTCTTTTGCATCAGCCTGGCGCTGATCGGTGTCGTGCTCGAAACGGGGCCGCGGGTGTGGCCGACCAGCCTGGGCCGCCTCGGCGTGGTGCCGGTGGTCGTGGCTGGGCTGTGGACGGTGCGGGAAGCACTCGCCTCGGTATGGCCGTATGGCGGATTCGCTTGGGGCAGGGTGGCCATCTCCCAGTCCGAGAGCCCGTTCAATTCACTGGTGGCCTGGGTCGGCATGTCGGGGCTCAGCTTCGTCCTGGTCTGGCTCTGCGCCCTGGCTCTGCAGTTGCTCCGCGAAACCCCGGCGCGACTCACCGTGCGCTCAGGCATAGCCGCAGGGGCGATCGCGGTCGTATTGGTCGTACCGGCCTGGCCGACGGTACAGACGGGGGAGGTGCGTCTGGCTGCCATCCAGGGTGCATCGGATGCCGGTCTGTTCGCGCGCTACTCACCGGGGCAGATCCTGGCGGACCACACTTCGGCGACCTTGGCCGTCATCGACGAGGAGGTCGACTTCGTCGTGTGGCCGGAGAACGCCAGCGACATCGACCCCCTTCGTTCAGCGGATGCCGCCAAGAACCTGGACTTCCTCAGCCGCCGGATGGGCGTCCCGATCATCGCGGGAGCGATAACGCAGCGGAACAACAAGATCTACAACAGTTCTTTGCTGTGGCAGGAGGGGGAGGGCGCCGTCGACATCTACGACAAGGTGCATCCGGTACCCTTCGCGGAGTACATGCCGGACCGTGCGTTCTGGCGGCCATTTGCTCCCGAGCTGATCGACCTGGTCGCGCGCGACTACTCCATCGGCACCCGGGACAACGTTTTCGACATCAACGGGATCGTGGCGGGACTCGCCATCTGCTTCGATATCGCCGACGACCAGCTCGTTCAGGAAATGGTCGACGACAAAGCCGAGATCATCCTTGCCCAGACGAACAACGCCGACTTCGGCCGCACCGACGAGAGCGTGCAGCAGTTGGCCATCGCGCGACTCCGAGCCATCGAGGCCGGGCGCACGGTCGTGAATATCTCCACCGTAGGCACCAGCGCCATCATCACGCCGGGTGGTGCCACGCTCGACAGTCTGCCGACCTGGCTGCCCGGAGCGATGGTGCAGTCAGTTCCCCTGAGCGACACGGTCACCCCGGCGATGGGTGCGGGACGGGTAATCGAGTGGCTGGTGTGCGGCCTCGGCCTCGCCGGGTTTGTACTGTGCTCCATTAACGCGCTACGCGCCCGACGGAATCGGGCGCGTGGCATGTAATCCTGATCAGTTCAGGCGGCGAGAGAAGGGCCGATCAGGCGCCAACCTTCTGCTGTCCGCGACGCTCCCGCAGGAACGTCAGCCGTTCCTCAAGGAGTTCCTCGAGCTCGGCGCGGGTGCGTCGCTCCAGG
This sequence comes from Cryobacterium sp. M23, assembly GCF_002929655.1. NCBI lineage: Bacteria > Bacillati > Actinomycetota > Actinomycetes > Micrococcales > Microbacteriaceae > Cryobacterium > Cryobacterium sp. M23. Next base: position 4,338 of record NZ_PJJV01000058.1, on the reverse strand, counting down.
AGCATGTCCCAATGCGTACGCGGTACTTTCTCGTCGGAATGGTCCACTATCACCGGTTTGGAGTCAACCAGCCGGGTTGCTGTCTGTGAACAGAAGCGACATTCCCATTCGTCAGGGGCTTCCGCCTCTGCCGAGAAGATCATGACCGTCTCCCGTGCGCACGTCGCACACAGATACGTGTGACTAACTCGTGGTGAAAAGGTTACGCCCTCTTCGCTTTGCAGGCTTTGTGCGCCTAACCTCATGCCACGCAAACTGCGATCCGCCATCGTGTGGTCTCCTCTCGCGATACGACTTCTAGGTATAAACCATCAAGCTGGACGTTATCTTTCCGTTATGTGACTTCTCGGAGCGAACTCTCAGGCTCGCGCCGCGATGATCGCCACGGCCAGGTCGCACCGGTCGGTGACGATCCCGTCGACACCGAGGTCCAGGAGCCGGATCATGGACTCCGCATCGTTGATGGTCCAGACATGCACCTCCACCTCGGCAGCGTGCATGCCGCGAATGAAGCGGGGAGTGAGGATGCGAAGGAAACGAACCGACTCCGGCACCTGCACGGCGGCAAAGCTCCTCAGGGAGTGCCGCACCGGAGCGGCAAGGCCCAGTTCGGCGGACAAAACGGCGCGCATCAAGACCGACGCGGATGCCGATGTGGCCACCCCGGGGAGCAGCGCAGCCGTGCGGCGACGGCGGTTCTCGGAGAAAGAGGTGATCAGCACCCGGTCGATGGCGCCGGCGTCCCGGACCGCCGCGGCCGTGGCCTCGACGGCGGCCAATGATTTGACGTCGATGTTGAACCGGGCCTCCGGGAAGACGTCAAGTCCCTCGCGAAGCGAAGCGAAGGATTGCCCCTGACCGAGTCCGACCCGGCGCAGCTCGCCCATGGTGAGCTGGTCGAGGCGGATGCGGGTTCCGGCCACATCGTGTTCAGCGTCGTGGCTGAGCACGGCGATTCCGTCGTCCGTGGCGTGGACATCCGTCTCGATGTGGGTCGCGCCGGCCGCGAGCGCGTGCCGGAACGCCAGCAGGGTGTTCTCCGGTGCATCAAGGGAGAGGCCGCGATGGGNAGCGCGTGCCGGAACGCCAGCAGGGTGTTCTCCGGTGCATCAAGGGAGAGGCCGCGATGGGCGAAAACGCGCGGCCCGACCCCCTCGAGGTACATCGCCGCCTACGCCTCCGGGACGGCGGGGGACCGGCCGGCCGGCCCGGCCTGCCCGGTCTGCGCGGCCTGCCCGGCCTGCCCGGTCTGCGCGGCCTGCCCGGTCGGCGCGGGGGCGGCCGAGCCGCCGACGGCATGGCCGAACGCCGCCCCGATGCCGTTCATCGCGGCGGTGAGTTCGCTGGGCACGATCCACAACTTGTTCGCACTGCCCTCCGCGAGCTTGGGGAGGGTCAGAAGGTACTGATAGGCCAGGAGCTTCGGATCCGGGTCACCGTCGTGGATCGCCCTGAATACCGTGGTGATGGCCTCCGCCTCACCCTGGGCGCGCAGAACGGCTGCCTTCGCGTCACCCTCCGCCGACAGGATGGCTGCCTGCCGAGCTCCCTCGGCCGTCAGAATCGCCGACTGCTTCGTGCCCTCGGCGGTCAGGATGACCGCGCGGCGGTCACGCTCGGCGCGCATCTGCTTCTCCATCGAATCCTGGATGGACAGGGGCGGGTCGATCGCCTTCAGCTCCACCCGTCCGACTCGGATACCCCACTTGCCGGTCGCCTCGTCCAGCACGATCCGCAGCTGCCCGTTGATATTGTCGCGGCTGGTCAGCGCCTCTTCAAGGTTGAGGCCACCGACCACATTGCGCAGGGTCGTCGTCGTGAGCTGCTCGACCGCGCCCAGGTAATTCGCGATTTCGTAGGTGGCGGCACGTGCATCCGTGACCTGAAAATAGACCACGGTGTCAATAGACACCACGAGATTGTCCTCCGTGATCACCGGCTGCGGGGGGAAGGAAACGACCTGTTCGCGCATGTCCAGCAAGGGTCGCACCCGGTCGATGAAGGGAACCAGGATGTTCAGGCCCGGCTCGAGCGTCTTGTGATACTTGCCCAGACGCTCGACGACGCCGGCGTTGGCCTGCGGGATGATCTTGATGGCCCGGACCAGAACGACGACGACGAACACCCCGAGTACCAAGAGGAGGGCGGCAACGAAGATTTGCCCAATGAATTCACCGGTGGAGAGCACTATGTGATGTTCCTTTCCGAGGGTAGAACGACGGCGGTGGAGCCTTCGATCGCGGTCACGCGAACAATCTCACCGGGTTCGGCGGATTGCGTGTCAGTGTCGGGGGAGAGGCGGGCTGTCCAGGTTTCGCCGTTGGCCAGTTTGACCATTCCACCCGAGGGGCGAACGGTGGACAGTACTTGTGCAGTCATGCCGAGCAGTGCGGCGACATTGCTCGGTGTGTGATCGGCACCCTTCCTCATCAGCCGCAGGAGAACCGGGCGTATGAGCAGAATGAGGAGCACGGATACCACGGCGGCCGTGACGATCTGGAGCCACCACACGGCTCCCAGCAGGTTCGCCCCCAGGCCGGCCAGGCTGCCGACAGCAATCATCAGAAAGGTGAACTCGAGAGACAGCAGCTCGATGATCACACAGACGAGGATGAAGACGAGCCACACGATCCACAAGTAGTCGGTCAGGTCAGCCATCAATTTTGGAGCCTCTCACGTGACGTTTCCCTGTCGAAGCTATCACCTGCTCGTTGGCCGGAGTCGAGACTGGCCGAGGCTGAGTCCCGCCGCTCATGTTGGTAGGGTTGGACGTTGTGACTACTGCACCCAAAAATCCCCTCGACACCGGCTCTCTCACCGGCAAACGCGCTCTGGTCACGGGGTCGTCCCGTGGTGTCGGAGCGGCCACCGTCGGCCTCCTCGCCGAGGCGGGCGCCAGCGTCGCGATCAACTTCCGCAACAAAGAGGCACGGGCGATCAAGGTCGCCGATGCGATCCGCGCCGCAGGTGGCACGGCAATCACGGTCGGCGCAGATCTGACGGATGCTGCATCCGTCGAGTCCATGTTCGAAACCATCCGCGCGGAGTTCGGCGGCCTCGACATCCTCGTCATGAACGCCTCCGGTGGCATGGAAAGCGGCATGGCCGAGGATTACGCCATGCAGCTGAATCGGGACGCCCAGGTCAACCTGCTGCACGCGGCACGGCCCTTGTTGGCTCCGGGTGCCCGCGTGGTGTTCGTCACCAGCCACCAGGCCCACTTCGTCGAGACCACGACCACCATGGCCGAATACGAGCCGGTCGCCCGGAGCAAGCGCGCCGGCGAGGACGCACTGCGCGCCCTCATCCCCGAGTTCGCCGAGGCCGGCATCGGTTTCGTCGTTGTTTCCGGCGACATCATCGAGGGCACGGTCACCGCCGTCCTGCTCGAGCGAGCCAGCCCGGGCACCATGACCGCGCGTAAGGTTGCCGCCGGCCGGCTGTACAACGTCAGCGAATTCGGCGCCGAGGTTGCGTTGGCGGCCGTCGAGGCCGTGCCGGAGAACAACACCAGGTACGTCGGGGACATCGCGGACTACGTCGGCGAAGCCGCCAGTCGAAACTGACGTCGCGGGCAGCACGTGCAGTGCGGCCTGGCGAATGCTGTGCGGCCGCTCCGTGCGGCTACGCCGTATCGAGTGTCGCCGGCCGACCCCGGCCGAACATGAAGGCCTGCGCCAGTTGGATGATCCCGGACAGAACGAGGAACACTCCGCCGATCGTGGCCAGAATGGTGACCGAGTCGACGGGGGAGAAGGGCACCACGACGCCGGTCACGACGGCGATGGCGCCGAAGACCGTGCCGAACCACCTGCTGGAGTCCGGAGCCGTGTCGACCAATCCGGCCACACCTTCCACGATCCAGGAGATCCCGATAAGCATCCCGAGCACTGCCAGGGTGTCCAGAGGGTTTCTGATTGCCACGATACCGCCGACGATCAGCAGCACGTCGAGCAGGATGTTCACAACCCGGCTATCGCCGGACGTGCCCTGTGTGAATAATCCTCGCCTACGTGAACGATGCCGCGGATCAAGTAGTACAGGCCGAACAGGATCCCGAGGGAGGCGACGGTGGCGTCCGGCCAAGACAGGATCAGGATGCCGACGACCAGGGCCAGCAGGCCGGTGCCAGCGATGGCCGGGCGCACACCGGTGATTTCTGACGTGCTGAGCGCTCTCTAATCCAACGACAGATCGTCCGGCCAACACGTCCAGACCTCTCCACTGGTTGACCGATAATGCACATTATGTCAGCACGTAATGCATCTATTGCAGGAATTGCAGAATAGGACTCCCCTGGTATTTTTCCGCCGGAGCGCCGGCCGCGTCAGGAACTTC
>NZ_PJJV01000041.1:0-23883 GCF_002929655.1 Cryobacterium sp. M23 | reverse complement strand
GAACTCGCGGATCTCCTCCGTTGTGAACCCCGGGCTTATCGACATTGCCTTGCCTCCTACTGCTTGTGAAGTGACTCACAAGCAGCTTGACGCAGAGGGGAATCGGTAAAATCTCCGTCGAATCGGTTCGACAGCGGACGTGCTCGACCAGTGGGACGGTCAACCGCCGAGCTTGAGCGACGCGATCAGGTCCGGGGCGTGGTTGGTGGTCAGGATCACCCGGGAGAACTCATCGTCAATGAGGTCGATCACGACCGCCTGGCGCTTGCGCTTGATCGCCAGGAAGTCCTTGCCGCCGCGAAACTTCCAGGTGCCCACCGCGACCACCAGCGGCAGGCCCACCCCGGGAGAACGGATCCCGCGGATCCAGATCCACGGGTCATCCGTGATCGTCACCGAACGGATGTTCCCCCGCGGTACGACGATGTCCTCGCGCCGCAGGGCGAGGGTCTTCTCCGCTTTCGTGAGGTGGATCTCAAGCCGGTCAGGGTGAACGCGGAGGGAAGCCATGCGTCTAGTCTGCCTGTTCCGGGACGAAATCCACCTGTCGGAACCTCACAAAGGAATAACTCCCGGGTGTACGGGTCACACCTGCGGGTCACACCTGCGGGGTCGCGGCGGCCGCGGCCTTCGCTGCGGCAGGGAGGGCGTCGAGGATCCAGCCGACCGCGCTCTCGTCGTGGGCGTTGGAGACGAACCAGGCCTCGAACACGGACGGCGGCAGCGAAACGCCCTGATCCAGCATGGAGTGGAAGAACGGACCGTAGCGGAACGTCTCCTGGCGCTGCACCTGAGCGTAGTTCCGAGGCGCGCTGGCGGCGGCTTCGGCACCGAATACGAAGCTGAACAGGTTGCCGGCCCGCTGCACGCTGTGCGCGACGCCCTCGGCCGAGAAGGCGGCGGAGACGGCCTCGGAGAGCAGCAGCGCGGTGGCGTCGATGCGCTCGTAGACGCTCTCGTCCAGGGCCCGCAAGGTGGCGATGCCGGCGGCGACCGCCACCGGGTTCCCGGAGAGCGTGCCGGCCTGGTAGACCGGGCCATTCGGAGCCAGGAAGTCCATCACGTCGGCGCGACCACCGAGGGCCGCCACCGGCAGGCCTCCGCCGATGACCTTGCCGTAGGTGAACAGGTCCGGCGTGTAGTCCGCCTGCCCCTGGCCCATGGTGTCCAGTCCCCAGTAGCCGGCCGGATGCACCCGGAAGCCGGTGAGGACCTCGTCGATGATCAGGAGCGCGCCTTGCTCGTGCGCGAGGGCGGTGAGCGCGGCGTTGAAGCCGGCGTCGGGAGCCACGACACCCATGTTCGCCGCCGCCGCCTCGGTGATCACGGCGGCGATCCGGCCCGGGTGCGCCTCGAAGGCGACTCGTACGGCATCCAGGTCGTTGTACGGCAGCACGAGGGTCTGCGCGGCCGTCGCTGCCGTGACCCCGGCCGAGCCGGGCAGGGCCAACGTGGCCAGGCCGGACCCTGCCTGAGCCAGCAGTCCGTCCGAGTGACCGTGGTAATGCCCGGCGAACTTGATCAGCAGGTCACGACCGGTGAAACCGCGGGCCAGACGGATGGCCGTCATGGTGGCCTCGGTGCCGGTCGAGACCAGGCGCAGCTTCTCGACCGCGCCGACGCGTTCCTCGATCAGTTCGGCCAGGATGGTCTCGCCGGGCGTAGAGGCACCGAAGGACAGTCCGAGCGCGGCGGCATCCTGCACCGCCTGCACGACCTCCGGGTGGGCGTGGCCGAGGATGGCCGGGCCCCAGGAGCTGACCAGGTCGACGTATTCACGCCCGTCCGAGTCGGTGACGTAGGCGCCCTTCGCTTTAACCAGGAACAGCGGGGTTCCCCCGACCGACCGGAAGGCCCGAACGGGTGAGTTCACTCCGCCGGGGATGGCGCGCTGCGCGCGGGCGAAAAGATCGTCGTTGCGGGACATCATCGGGCCTGTCTTTCGTTGAACCAGGTGGCCAGTTCGACCGCCCAGTAGGTGAGCACGGCGTCCGCTCCGGCGCGACGGATGCTGAGCACGGACTCTTCGACGGCCCGGCGGCGGTCGATCCAGCCGTGGGCGGCTGCGGCCTCAATCATCGCGTATTCACCGGACACCTGGTAGGCCCAGACCGGAACGTCACTGACGGCGGCGACCTCGGCGAGCACGTCGAGATAGCTGCCGGCGGGCTTCACCATCACGATGTCGGCGCCCTCCTGGATGTCGAGCCGGGCCTCGCGCACGCCCTCCCGGCGGTTCGCCGGGTCGAGCTGGTAGCTGCGCCGGTCACCGTCGAGGGTTGACTCCACCGCGTCGCGGAAGGGACCGTAGAAGGCCGAGGCGTACTTGGCCGAGTAGGCGAGCACGGCCGTATCGACGTAGCCGTTCTGGTCGAGCGCTTGGCGCACGGCGGCAACCTGGCCGTCCATCATTCCGCTCAGGCCGAGCAGCTGCGAGCCGGAGGCCGCCTGCACGAGCGCCATGTCGCAGTAGCGCTCGAGGGTGGAATCGTTGTCGACGCTGCCGTCTGCGCCGACCAATCCGCAGTGGCCGTGGTCGGTGAACTCGTCGAGGCAGAGGTCGGTCTGCACGACGAGGGCGTCGCCGACCTCGTCGGCCAGCGCGCGGGTGGCGGCGTTGAGGATGCCGTCGGGATCGGTCGCCCCGGAGCCGACGGCGTCGCGCACGGTCGGCACCCCGAAGAGCATGACGCCGCCGATGCCCGCTTCCGCGGCCTCGGTCACCGCCCGTCGGGCGCTGTCAATGGTGTGCTGAACCACCCCGGGCATCGACTGGATCGGCATCGGGTCGCCGCTGCCCTCCCGCACGAACATCGGAAGAACCAATTCGGAGGGGTGCAGACGGATTTCGCTGGCCAGGCGGCGGAGCGCGGGAGTGGTGCGCAACCGTCGCGGGCGGATGACGGGGTTTATCACCCGTCAACCCTACGTCGCCGGGCCGGGCGTGCGCGAACCGTCAGCGGGACTGGGCGACGTGCACCAGGGCCTGGATCAAGGACTCGGCGCTGGGCGAGTCGGCCACGACGTCTACGCGCAGGCCGATGGCCGCCGCATCCCGCGCCGTGCGCGGCCCGATGCAGGCCACCACGGTCGATTCGGGGATCGGCCCGAGTTGGTCCTGCACCTGCTGCGCCACGCTTCCGGAGGTGACGAGCAGGGCCTGGACAGTGCCGGCCGCGACGTCCGCGACGACGCTCTGGTCGACCGGGACGCCGATGGTGCGGTATGCGACGACCGATTCGACGTCGTGGCCGATCCGGCGCAGCCCCTCGGTCAGCAGCGGCTTGGCGATTTCCGAGCGGAGAGTGAGGATGCGCAGCGGCACCTGGCCCGAGGTGGCCGTTTCCCACTCCTCGAGGAGTCCGCGAGCCGAGTTGTCTTCGGAGGGGACGATGTCGACCCGGTAACCGGCCGCGATCAGGGCCGCGGCCGTTGTCTCGCCGACCGCCGCGATGCGCGTGGACGCGGCCACGACGGCACGGTGCGACGACAGAACGTCGACGGTCGTGGCGCTGGTCACGGTCATCCAGTCGAAGTCGCCCGCCGCGAGGCGTGCCAGGGCGGCCTCAAGCGCGGGGGCGTCGTCGGTCGGGGCGAAGTTGATCATGGGGGCCACGATCGGCTGGGCGCCCTTGGAACGCAGGTCGGCGGCGACGTGGTCGCCCCACGGGCCGCCGCGCGGCACGAGGACCCGCCAGCCGGTGAGCGGCTTGACGAGGCTGGTTTTCGTCTTGTAGCGCGAGTTCATCACGAAGTCACCTTCATCGGGGCGAAGTCAGCAGCGCCGCCGGCGAGTAGGTCGCACGAAACACGGTTGGACACGTCTTGCGCGGCTTCGGCCAGGTGCGCAATGGAGTGGGAGTCGGGGGTGGCGGCATGGGAGCTCACGACGCTGCGGGAGCCGTCCGGGCTGTACACCGTGGCGGTGAGGAACAGGAGCCCGTCGTCGATCGCGGCCATGGCGCCGATGGGCGCGGCGCAGCCGGCTTCGAGCCGCTCCAGCACCAGACGCTCGGCCATGACGGTGGTCTGGCTGGTCGAGTGATTGATCGCAGTGAGGGCCGTGGCGAGAGTACGGTCGAGCTTCCCGTCGCGCACCTCGAGCGCGAGCGCGCCCTGACCGGGTGCGGTCGGCCAATCCGACAGTTCCAGGTATTCGCCGTCCACGGACTCGAGCAGCGCCAGCCGGCTGAGGCCCGCGGCGGCGAGCACGACGGCGTCGAGGTCGCCCTCGGCCACACGGTTCAGACGGGTCTCCACGTTGCCACGGATGTCCACGACGTCCAGGTCCGGGCGCAGCGATCGCAGCTGGGCGGCCCGGCGCGGTGACCCTGTGCCGACTCGCGCGCCCTCGGGCAGCGTGGTCAGGTTCAGCCCATCGCGGGCGCACAGCACGTCGCGCGCATCCGCACGCTTCGGGGTGGCGCCGATTCGGAGGCCCGGGTAGGCGGCCGTCGGCAGATCCTTGAAGGAATGCACGACGACGTCGCATTCTTCGGCCAGGAGCGACTCCCGCAGGGCGCTGGCGAAGACGCCCGTGCCGCCCAGGCTTGACAGAGACTCGCGGGAGGTGTCGCCGTGCGTCGTGACCGTGACGATTTCGACCTCGGAGCCGGACGCGGTCGCGATGCGGTTCGCAATCGCAGTGGTCTGCGCCAGGGCGAGCGCGCTGCCACGGGTTCCGACGCGGATCAGGCTCACGGAGCCATCCCGGCGACGGCCGGCTTGAAGCCCAGGCGCACGTTCTCGCAGCAACCGGGGCGGCAGACGTCGTACCAGGGTCCGAGGTCGGTCTCGTGCGGACGAGCGTCGGCGGGGGTGTCGTTCATGCGCTCCTCAACCAGGTCGATGAGCCCGCTCACGAAGGCCGGGTCGACGCCGGGCGTCGGCACCCGCACGGACACCAGGCCGAGGTCCCCGGCGGTCTCGGTGGCCTCGTTGTCGAGGTCCCACATGACCTCCATGTGGTCACTGACGAAGCCGAGCGGCACGATGACGATGGCACGGATGCCCCGCTCCGGCAGCAACGCGATGGCGTCGTTGATGTCGGGCTCGAGCCACGGCATGGTGGGCGGCCCGCTGCGGGACTGGAAGACCAGCTGCCACGGGGTGTCCACCCCGACCATGACCTTCTGGGCGACGGCGAGGTGCTGCGCCGCATAGGCGCCGCCCTCGCCGAAGCCGCGCTCGGCCGGGCCGCTCTTGTTGGCGTCGGTCATCGGGATCGAGTGGGTCGAGAACAGGATTTCGACCTCGGTGGCCAGGTCGATTCCGGGGACCTGGGCCGCGACATCCGCGAGCCCCTTCTGGAGGGCGGTCACGAACGGGGTGACGAATCCGGGGTGGTCGAAGAACTGGCGCACCTTGTCGATGTGCACCACGCCCTCCAGCCCGGTCGCGGTCAGCGCGGCCGCGAAGTCCTCGCGGTACTGGCGGCAGCCGGAGTAGGAGCTGTAGGCGCTGGTGGCGATGGCCAGGAGCCGGGTCTGGCCGTTGTCGTTGGCCTCGCTGATGGTGTCGCGCAGGTAGGGTGCCCAGTTGCGGTTGCCCCAGAGCACGGGCAGGTCGATGCCGCGGCGTTCGAGTTCGGCCTGGAGCGCGGCGCGAAGCACACGGTTCTGGTCGTTGATCGGGCTGACCCCGCCGAAGTGGCGGTAGTGCTTGGCGACCTCTTCGAGGCGCTCCTCGGGGATGCCGCGCCCGCCGGTGACGTTGCGCAGGAACGGAATCACATCGTCCTGACCCTCGGGGCCGCCGAAGCCGGCGAGCAGGATGGCATCGTAGGTAGTCATTACTGCAGAACCTCCACCAGTTCGGCCGTCGAGATGCGGCGGCCGGTGTAGAACGGGACCTCTTCGCGCACGTGGCGGCGCGCCTCGGTGTTGCGCAGTTCGCGCATCAGGTCGACGAGCTCGGTGAGCTCGTCGCTTTCGATCGGCAGCAGCCACTCGTAGTCGCCGAGGGCGAACGAGGAGACGGTGTTGGCGATGGCTCCGCGGAAGGCCGCGCCCTTGCGGCCGTGGTCGGCGAGCATGGCGCTGCGCTCGGCCTCCGGCAGCAGGTACCACTCGTAGCTGCGCACGAACGGGTAGAGGGTCAGCCAGCCCTTCGGCTCCACTCCGCGCAGGAACCCAGGCACATGGCTCTTGTTGAACTCGGCGTCGCGGTGCACGCCCATGGCGTTCCAGGTCGGCAGGAGGCTCTTGAGGAGGCGGCTACGACGCAGCTGGCGGTGGGCCCACTGCAGGGTCTCGGCGTCCGGTGCGTGGGTCCAGATCATCACGTCGGCGTCGGCGCGGAGCCCGGAGACGTCGTAGAAGCCGCGGACGGTGACGCCCTCGGCCTCAACCAGACCGATGACGTCGTCGAGCTCCAGGACGGCTCGGGGCACATCGTGGCCGTCGAGGTCGTCCGGGTTGCTCGGATCTTTGCGCAGCACAGCGAAGAGCGTGAAACCCTGCGGCGACGCGTCTGGCGCGTCAGTCGTTTCGTGGGTCTCGGCAGAGGTGGTGGAGTGAGGTGGGTTTACTGCCTCTCCGGCAGCCGGGTGAGTCATAACTACTAGTCTCTACTCCTTTGCCGCGAGAGCCAAAACTGCGCGGTCGGGTACCGGCTTCCGTTGGCCTCAGCGGCGCTGCACGGCCCTGACACCGAGCCAGACGGCGCCCACCGCGGCCGTGGCCGCGCCCAGGACGATGCCGGCCAGTGCGAGGGGATTCTTCTCGCCGAGTTCGCGCAGGCGCACGTTGACCAGGCGCGAGCGCACGCGCAACTGCCTCGGCACGTTGAGCCTGTACTCGATCGCGTCGAGCGTTTGCGCGAGTTCGACGCGGGCACGGGCGGCCTCGGCGCGCAACTCGGTCTTGGTGCGCGGAACGGCCTCAACCGTGACAGCTTCGACGCTCCCGCGGACGGCCTCATGTGTCGTCGTGTTCACTTCAGTGCTCATATTTGCCAACTCCCTTGAGGGCGTCGACGTCGCGACGGATGCTTTCCGTCACGCCGTCCGGATCCGATGACGTTCCGGCCTGCAGCCGGTTTCTGCCGATCAGCCCCAATAGGAGCGCGAGCAGCAACAGGGCGACCGCCACGATCAGGGTCGCGAGCCAGAGCGGCAGGACGAGGGCAAGCGCGATGACCGCGAGGGCGACCAGCACCAGAGCCGCGAAGAACGTGAACAGGGCCGCCCCGACGAAGAGCCCGATGCCCAGCCCGATGTTCTTGGCCTTACCGGCGAACTCCGCCTTAGCCGCCTCGAGTTCGGCCTTGACCAGAGCGATGATCTGACCGGGCAGCTCACCGAGAAGGTCGAACGTCGATTTCCGGCTCTTCGGGTTGAATTCGCTGTTTCTCACAGTTTCCCCTTCATTCGGAGTGTCGCGGTGATTATTTCGTGATGGTGTCGTCGGCGAACGTCGTCGGTGCGGCCGGCGCTGCGGTCGCCGGCGTCGGCGTCGGCGTCGGCGTCGGCGTCGGCACGGTGTAACTGGTCCCGGACGTCTTGGACGCCTTGGACTGCAGGGCCGAGGCGATCTTCTTGCCGGTCTCGAGGAGTGCCGACGGCACATCCCCGACCCGCTCGAGCGCGAAGTCGCGGGCCTCGTTCACCCGGCGCTGAACGGGCGGCGCGTTCCATAGGTTGTCTGCCGCGGCCACGATCTGGTCGTAGCGCTTGCGCCCGGCGCGCGCGCCGAGGACGTATCCGACGAGTCCACCCGTGATGAACAGAAGTTTTCCCCGCATTGTCACTCCATTCCTCAAGGTGCACGTATCCCTCAGAGTATCCCGCATTAGGGATAAGAGCAGGTCGGCGCGGCCGGTGACCCGGTGATCAGATGCCGAGGGCCTCGTGCCGGGTGCGGGAGGCCGCGGCGACGGCATCCGGGATCACCGAGGCCAGGCCGGTGCCGGCGAGCCACGCACCCGTGAGTTCGAGTCCAGGGGTGGCGGCCACGACCTCGCGCACCTGGTCGACCCGCTCGGGCGCGCCGACGGTCGCGGGCGAGAGGGCATCGCCCCAGACCGTGCGCGCGAAACCCCGCACGGCGGTCGCGTCGAGATTGACGCCCAGGATCGTGCGAGCGTCCGCCAGGGACAGCGCGAGGAGCTCGTCATCGCGGAGACCGGCGGTGGGGCTGTCCTGGCCGGCGCGACCGTAGGACAGACGGATGACGTGTCGGCCCGGTCCGGCGGCCTCGGCCAGCCACTCCCACTTCGCGGTCACGTGGGTGAGCGCCTTGGCGGTGACCCCGGGGGTCGCGGCCGCGACCAGCACGCCGGTGCCGCGCGGGTGCAGGTCGAGCTCCGGGGCGTCGATGACGATCGTGGCCAGCTCGATCGCCGTCGGCTGCGGCCAGTCGAGTTCGGCGAGCGCCGCATGGGCCGGGCTCAGGCCGGCCAGTAGGCCGAGCGCCTGCGCGCCTGGAGTCGCGATGATCACGAAGCGGGCGTCGAGGGTGGTCTCCGGCGCCGGGGCTGCCGGGGCGTCTGCGTCCGCCGCCGTGTCCGGTGCCGCGCAGGTGGCCGTCCAGGTGGGCGCGTCCTCGGTGCCGGAGCGCTGCAATGCGGTGACCGGGGCATCCGTCACGATCTCGGCGCCGAAGTGCACGAGGTCGGCCACCAGAGCGGTCACGAGCCGGAACATGCCGCCGCGGAGCCCGGCCACGTTCGAGCCGGCCGGGGCGCCGGAGCGCAACGACAGCACGGCCCCGGAGAGCGAACCCGTCACCGTGAGGGCAGAGTTGAGGCCCGGGGCCACGACGTCGATCTCGAGATCGTCGGCCGCGGACGAGTACACCCCGGCGGTCACGGGTTCGACGAGCCGTTCGAGCACGCGGCGCCCCATGCGCTTGCGCACGAGTTCACCCAGGCTGTGTTCCCGGCCGATCGTCAACACCGGCATCAGCCGGTCCGCGTAGGCGCGCCAGGCGCCACTCCAGCCGATCACGCGGCGCACGTCGTCGGCGAGCGGAGAACCGGGGATGCCGAGCACGCCGGCCTTGGGCAGCGGAACGCTGACCGAACCATTCGGCACGCGGTCGTCGGGCAGGTGCAGCCACGCGCCGGCGGGGTTCGGCGCGACAACCTCGTCGGACAGGCCGAGGTCGGCGATGAACTCGGCCACCGCGTCGCGCCGCACGGCGAAGCTCTCGGCACCGCTGTCGAGGGTGAGGCCGGCAACTTGGTGACTGCCGAGTGCTCCGCCCGGCACACCGGTGGCTTCGAGCACGGTCACGCTGAGTCCGACCCGGGCGCAGGCTCGGGCGGCGATCAGGCCCGCCACCCCTCCACCGATGACGATGACGTCTTTCATTCGCGCCCCCTGAGCCTGCGTGCGATTGTCAGGACGCGGACGGCGCGGCGACCGGGGCTTCCGGGACGGCGCCGGCCGAGCCGGCGGAGACCGCGGTGACCTCGTGCACGAAGGCCACCAGGCGAGTCAGCACGTTCGGGTCGGTCATCGGCGGAACGCCGTGGCCCAGGTTCAGCACGTGGGACGGTGCCGTGCGCCCACGCTCGAGCACGTCGAGGACATGCGCTTCGAGCACCGGCCACGGTGCCGCGAGGAGCGCCGGATCGACGTTGCCCTGCACCGGGACCAGTCCGCCGAGGCGACGGTTGGCTTCATCGAGCGGCACCCGGTAGTCGACTCCGACGACGTCGGCGCCCACCCCGTGCATCTCCCTGAGCAGCTCGCCCGTGCCCACTCCGAAGTGCACGACGGGCACGTTGCGGCGCACGGATGCGACGCCCTCGGCATCTGTGCCCGCGGCGCCCTCGCCATAGGTGAGGTCGCGCACGTGGGCGATCGCCGCGGTGGAGGCAGGAGCGACGAAGCGCGTGTAGTCGGCCAACGAGAGCGCGCCGGCCCAGGAGTCGAATAGCTGGGCGGCGCTGGCGCCGGCCAGAACCTGCGCGCGCAGGAATCGTCCGGTGACCTCGGCCGTCCACTCCATCAGGGTGGCCCAGGCGTCGGGGTCCGCATGCATGAGCGTGCGGGCGTTGATGTGGTCCTTCGACGGGCCGCCCTCCACGAGATAGGCCGCCAGCGTGAACGGGGCCCCGGCGAATCCGATCAGCGGCGTCGAGCCGAGCTCGGCGACGGTGCGCGCGACCGCCGCGGTGATCGGGGCCAGGTTCCCCTCAAGCACGGCAGGGTCGAGAGCAGTGAGCTCCGCGACATCCTTCGCCGTGCGCACGGCCGTGCCGAGGACGGGGCCGGTGCCTGCGACGATCTCGACGTCGACGCCCACGAGCTTGAGCGGGATGACGATGTCGCTGAAGAGGATGCCGGCGTCGACGTTGTGGCGGCGCACCGGCTGCAGCGTGATTTCGCTCGCCATCTCCGGGTCGAGGCAGGCGTCGAGCATGCGCGTACCGACACGCAGCGAGCGATATTCGGGCAGCGAACGGCCGGCCTGGCGCATGAACCAGACGGGGGTGACGTCTGGCCTGGTGCCCTGGTAGGCGCGGATGAGGCGTGAATCGGCTGTGAGTCCGGTTGCGAGTGGGTGTTGCGCGTCGAGGTTCATTATCTTGATTCTGTCAAACTTCCGACACTCGGGCGATTCGGGCCCTCAGCCACAGGTCGTAGACTCATCGAGTGTTAATCTGCCTGTCCGCCAGCCATAAGAACTCCAGCTTTGATGTGCTGGAGAAATTGTCTGTCGGTGCGAATGACACGGCGGGTGGCATCCTCGAGCGGCACCCGGCCCTGGTCGGTGCCGTTGTCGTTGCCACCTGCAACCGGTTCGAGGCCTACCTCGACCTCGACGAACCGCTCGGCTCCTCCCCACTTTCGGCCGTGCACGCCGCCATCGACGGCGTCAGTGCGAGCACCGGCGTGGCCGTCGACGTTCTGCGGAACACCCTGGACCTGGTGCACGGCAGCGGCGTCGCCGAGCACCTCTTCGCCGTGACGAGCGGCCTCGAATCGGTGGTCGTCGGCGAGGGCGAAATCGCCGGCCAGGTGCGCCGCTCCCTTGAGCAGGCCCGGCTCTCCCGCACCACCAGCCCCGAACTCGAACGCCTCTTCCAGCGTGCGTCGCAGACCTCGCGGGGCGTCAAGAACCGCACCGGCATCGGAGCCGCGGGGCGTTCACTCGTGCGCCTGGCCCTCGAACTGGCCGAAAGCCGCATCACGGACTGGGCCCAGACCCGCGTGCTCCTGGTCGGCACGGGCCGTTACGCGGGGGCTTCCCTCGCCGCGCTGCGGGACCTCGGCGCCGAGGACGTGCGGGTGTACTCCCCCTCGGGCCGCGCTCAGAAGTTCGCCACCTCGCATCAGATCACCGCCGTCGCCGAGTCGGCGTTCGCCATCGAAGCCGCCGAGGCCGACCTGATCCTCACCTGCACGACCGCCGACACCCACGTGATCGACGCGGCCCTGCTCCACTCGGGCCGCGCACTCTCCCTGCAGCTCCCGGCCGCCGAAGCGCGCACACTGCCCTCCTGCCCGATGACGGATGCCCCGACCGAGATCCCGCGCCGGCTCATCATCGACCTGGGTCTGCCGCGCAACGTCGACCCGGACGTCACCGACCTGGCCGGCGTCGAGCTGCTCGACCTCGAGACCATCCGCATCCACGCGCCGCTCGAGGAGCTCAACGCCACCAGCGACGCCCGACTGCTCGTGGGCCGCGCCGCCCGCAAGTTCTCCGCGGTTGCCGAGGAGCAGAGCCTCGCCCCGGCCGTCGTGGCCCTTCGCAGCTACGTCTTCGACCTCCTCGACGGTGAGATCGAACGGGCGCGCAACCGCGGCGACAACAGCGAGCAGACCGAGGCGGCCCTGCGCCACTTGGCCGGCGTGCTTCTGCACACCCCGATGGTGCGATCCCGCGAGCTGGCCCGAGCGGGCGAGCAGGCCGCATTCCTGACCGGACTCGATGCCCTGTTCGGCATCCAGGTTGAGCTGCCCGCCGCCGGGACCGCGGCCACGGTCGCCGATATCGGCCCCGTGGCATCCTGACGGTGGGCGGCCTGGCCCTGCACGGTGCGAGCGTGCACAGTGCGAGCCTGCACGGTGCGAGCGTGCACAGCACGGCCGGGATCTGCGGGTGAGAGCCGTCTGGTTCGACGCGTTCGGTGCCGTACCCGAGCTGCGGGAGGTTCCTGACCCGGTGCCGTCCGCGTCCGGGGTCGTCGTGCGAGTGGAGGCCACCGGCCTCTGTCGCAGCGACTGGCACGGCTGGCTCGGGCACGACGCCGGCATCGCCCTGGCGCACGTTCCGGGCCACGAGCTCGTCGGCGTGATCGACGCCGTGGGGCCCGAGGTGCGCCGCTTCGCCGTGGGCCAGCGCGTCACCGTGCCGTTCGTCTGCGCCTGCGGCGACTGCCCGGAGTGCCGGGACGGCAACGGCCAGGTCTGCCGCAACCAGACCCAGCCCGGCTTCACCCACTGGGGCTCCTATGCGGAGCGGGTGGCCCTGCACAACGCCGACGTCAACCTGATCGCGATTCCCGTGGGACTGGATGCCGGCGCCGCCGCACTGCTCGGCTGCCGCTTCGCCACCTCCTATCGCGGACTCGTGCATCAGGCCCGGTTGCAGGCGGGCGAGACCCTCGTCGTGGTCGGCTGCGGCGGCGTCGGTCTCTCCGCGGTCATGATCGGCGCGGCGCTCGGTGCGACCGTGATCGCCGTGGACATCAGTGCCGCGGCCCGTGAGACGGCCGCGCGAGTGGGCGCGACCTTCACGGTGGACTCCGCCGGGCTCTCGAACGATGAGGTGGTGGCGCGGATCCGCTCGGTGACGGGCAGGGGCACGGATGCGGGTGCGGGTGCGCAGGTCAGCGTCGAGGCGCTCGGCCGGGAGAGCACGGTGGGCATCGCCATCCGTTCACTGGCAACCCGGGGACGTCACGTCCAGATCGGATTGCTGGCGGAAGACCCACGGCTTCCGCTCGGCGACGTCATCGCCCGCGAACTGACCGTGATGGGCAGCCATGGGATGCCCGCGGGCGACTATCCGGCCCTGCTGGCCCTGGTCACCTCCGGCCGGCTGCGCCCGCAGGACCTGATCGGCCGCCGCCTCAGCCTGGCCGAGGCGCCCGCCGCCCTCGCCGCCATGAGCGACCCGGCCGCGCCGGGCGGCGTCACCCTGATCGAGCTCGCCCGCCCCTGAACTCGTGCGGCAGCGGTGGCGGCTCGCTAGGAATCCGTCTCCCTCCACCTGTGGGGCCAACTCAGGAAAACCGGTGTGTCCGGTCGCCGCGGTGCCGCCGTTCCGGGACCGCCGAAGCTCGCCCGCGGGACTTCTCCTGAGTTAGCACCCCACCGGTACCGCCAGCGGTATCCCCGGCCCCAGCACCCCACCGGTACCGCCAGCGGTACCCCCGGCCCCAGCCGGCCGGCCCCAGCCGGTAGCGCGCGGCCGGCAGACTCGGCTATGCGCCGCGGAGGCGCTCGGCCAGGTAGGCGTCGAGCTTGTCGAGCGGCACGCGCTCCTGCGCCATGGTGTCGCGGTCACGCACGGTGACGGCCTGGTCCTCGAGCGAGTCGAAGTCGACCGTGACGCAGTACGGGGTGCCGATCTCGTCCTGGCGGCGGTAGCGGCGGCCGATGGCGCCGGCGTCGTCGAAGTCCACGTTCCAGGACTCGCGCAGCCGCGCCGCGAGGGACTTGGCCATCGGCGAGAGCGCCTCGTTGCGGGACAACGGCAGCACGGCGACCTTGATCGGCGCCAGGCGCGGGTCGAGTTTCAGCACGGTGCGCTTGTCGACGCCGCCTTTCGCGTTGGGCACTTCCTCCTCGTGGTACGCGTCTACCAGGAACGCCATCAGAGAGCGGGTCAGTCCGGCCGCCGGCTCGATCACGTAGGGAACCCAGCGCTCATTCTTCGTCTGGTCGAAGTAGGACAGATCCTTGCCGGATGCCCCCGCGTGCGTCCTGAGGTCGAAGTCGGTTCGGTTGGCAACACCCTCGAGCTCGCCGAATTCGCTGCCGCTGAAACCGAAGCGGTACTCGATATCCACGGTGCGCTTGGAATAGTGCGAGAGCTTCTCGGCCGGGTGTTCGAACAGGCGCAGGTTGTCGACGTTGATGCCGAGGCCGGTGTACCACTTCAGGCGCTGGTCGATCCAGTACTGGTGCCACGTCTCATCCGTGCCCGGCTCGACGAAGAATTCCATCTCCATCTGCTCGAACTCGCGGGTACGGAAGATGAAATTTCCCGGGGTGATCTCGTTGCGGAAGCTCTTGCCGATCTGGCCGATGCCGAACGGCGGCTTCATGCGAGCAGCCTGCAGCACGTTGGCGAAGTTCACGAAGATGCCCTGCGCGGTCTCGGGGCGCAGGTAGTGCATGCCGGCCTCGTCGTCGACCGGGCCGAGGTAGGTCTTGAGCAGGCCGGAGAAAGCGCGCGGTTCGGTCCAAATATGACGGTTGCCGCAGTTCGGGCAGGGGATGCCGTCGATGCCGCCCTCGGGCGGGCGGCCCTTCTTCTCCTCGAATTCCTCCTCGAGGTGGTCTGCGCGGAAGCGCTTGTGGCAGCTCGTGCACTCGACCAGCGGGTCGCTGAAGACCTCGACGTGACCGGATGCCTCCCACACCTTGCGGGGAAGGATCACCGAGGAGTCGAGGCCCACCACGTCGTCGCGGCTGGTGACCATGAAGCGCCACCACTGCTTCTTGATGTTCTCCTTGAGCTCCACGCCCAGCGGCCCGTAGTCCCAGGCGGACCGGGACCCACCGTAGATTTCACCGGCCTGGAACACGAACCCGCGGTGGCGGGCAAGGGCGATGACGGAATCGAGGCGGGAGAGGGCGGCCACGGGGCTCCAATGGTCGAGAGGGCGGGGGATCTGGAAAGCACACAGGACAGGCAGAAGCCGCCCGGCGCTCCGTCCATTTTAGGCGTCCGTCCGGAAGGTGCCGCCAAGCTGTTAGCCTTGCTAAGGATTTCCGCAGTCCTTGCGGGTACCTCAAAGGAGAGATCATGGGCACCAAGCCCCGCACGCCACACGATTCAGCCAAGCGGGGTGAGGAGCTGGAGCGGGATCCCCTCCTGTTGCCCGTTGCTCTCGACCAGACCACCCACGACGCCGAGGAAGCCCACTGGACCCCCCTGAAGATCGGGATCTGGGGCGGCATCTCGCTGCTCGGCGGGCTGAGCTGGGTGATGCTCGCCGTCGTTCGCGGCGAGACCGTCAACGCCATCTGGTTCGTCTTCGCCGCCGTCTGCACGTACCTGATCGGTTACCGTTTCTACTCCAACTACATCCAGAAGCACCTGCTGCACCCCGATGACCGGCGCGCGACGCCGGCCGAGTACAAGGCCGATGGCAAAGACTTCGCGGCCACGGACCGCCGGGTTCTCTTCGGTCACCACTTCGCCGCGATCGCCGGCGCCGGACCGCTCGTCGGCCCCGTGCTGGCCGCCCAGATGGGCTACCTGCCCGGCACGATCTGGATCATCGTCGGTGTCGTGCTTGCCGGCGCGGTGCAGGACTACATGGTGCTGTTCTTTTCAATGCGCCGCGGCGGACGCTCCCTGGGTCAGATGGCCCGGGACGAGCTCGGCAAGGTGGGCGGCACGGCCGCCCTCGTCGCGACTCTGGCGATCATGGTCATCATCGTGGCCATCCTCGCCCTCGTCGTCGTCAACGCCCTCGCGGACAGCCCCTGGGGCGTCTTCTCGGTCTCGATGACCATTCCGATCGCCCTGTTCATGGGCGTCTACCTGCGCTTCTTCCGCCCGGGCCAGGTCACCGAGGTCTCGATCATCGGCTTCATCTTGCTGCTGGCCGCCATCATCGGCGGTGGCATGATCGCGGACACCGAGTGGGGCTCGACCTTCTTCGCCATTGAACCGCTGCCCCTCGCGATCGGCATCATCGTCTACGGCTTCGTGGCCGCCATCCTTCCGGTCTGGCTGCTCCTGGCCCCCCGGGACTACCTGTCCACCTTCATGAAAATCGGCACGATCGGGATGCTGGCAATCGCCATCATCATCGTCCGCCCCGAGATCTCGGCCCCGGCCGCCAGCGAGTTCGTGAATGGCGGCGGCCCCGTGGTGAGCGGCTCGCTCTTCCCGTTCCTCTTCGTCACCATCGCCTGCGGCGCCCTGTCCGGCTTTCACGCCCTGATCGCCTCCGGCACGACACCGAAGCTGATCGAGAAGGAACGCCAGACCCGGTTCATCGGTTACGGCGGAATGCTGATGGAATCATTCGTCGCCATCATGGCGCTCGTCGCCGCGCTGTCGATCGACCGCGGCATCTACTTCGCCATGAACTCCTCGCCGGCCCTGACCGGCGGCACCGTTGAGGGTGCTGTCACATTCGTGAACAGCCTCGGCCTGACCGGCGTCAACCTGACCCCCGAGATGCTCACCGAGACCGCGAAGAACGTGGGTGAGGAGACCATCGTGTCCCGCACCGGCGGCGCCCCGACCCTGTCGGTCGGGCTCGCCAACATCATGCACCAGCTTGTGGGCGGCTCGGGGATGATGGCGTTCTGGTACCACTTCGCCATCATGTTCGAGGCGCTGTTCATCCTGACCGCCGTCGATGCCGGAACCCGCGTGGCCCGGTTCATGCTGCAGGACAGCCTCGGCAACTTCTTCCCGAAGTTCAAGAACACCTCCTGGCGCCTGGGCGCCTGGGTCACGACCGGGATCATGGTCGCCGCCTGGGGTGCCGTGCTCGTGATGGGCGTCACCGACCCGCTCGGTGGCATCAACACCCTGTTCCCGCTGTTCGGAATCGCGAACCAGTTGCTGGCGGCCATCGCCCTGGCCGTCTGCCTGGCGATCGTGGCCAAGCGAGGGCTGTTCACGTACCTCTGGGTTGTGGCGCTGCCGCTGACCTTCGCCGCCGTCGTGACCATCTACGCGTCGTTCCTGAAGATCTTCTCGACCGTTCCCGCCGTGGGCTACTTCGCCCAGAATCGAGCGTTCTCCAACGCTCTGGATGAGGGACTCACCAGCTTCGGCACGGCGAAGACCGTCGAGGCGATGGAGGCGGTCGTGCGCAACACGATGGTGCAGGGCGTCCTTTCGATCCTGTTCGTCGTGCTGGCCATCATCGTGATGGTCACCGCCGTGCAAGCCACCTGGAAGTCCTACAAGACCCGCAGCTTCGGCACCAACGAGGATGACGCGGTGGCGTCGCAGATGTTCGCCCCGTCCGGCTTCGTGGCCACTCCGGAAGAGAAGAAGCTGGCCGCACGCTGGGACACCCAGATCGCCCAGGCCAAGCTGGACAAGGCAGGGAGGACGACCCGCCGATGAATCTGCTCGCTAGTGTTCGCCACGGCGCGAAGAGCTTCGCCTGGTTCATGAGGGGGGTCATGGGTGAAGACGCCTACGACAAGTACAAGGCCCACCATGAGGCCCATGACGAATCGATTCATGACCCGGATGCCGCCGCCTGCTCCGGACCAGTGATGATGACGGAACGCGAATTCTGGCGCGACCAGACTGACCGCCAGGACATCAACCCCCAGGGTCGGTGCTGCTGAGCGGGTGCGCCACCACCACCCAGGGCTGCCCCCGCGAAGGATTCCTTCGCGGGGGCAGCCCTGTTTTCCTGTTTTCACCGGCGACGCCGGTCAGTGCACGTATTCCAGCAGGTCGAGGCCGACCGCGCGCATCCCGTCGAGCACCGCGAGCCGGGACGAGAGGCGGGTGTCCGCGAAGGACATCGAGACCATGTAGGTCACCCCGGCGCGCGGGCCGCGCAGAATGCCGATCTCACTGCGCACGCCGGCATCCGTTCCGATCTTGTTGACCAGCAGGAGGCCGTGATCTCCGGACCGATGCGCGAGCGGGTCGAGCCCGAACGCGCTGGCGACCATGGACAGGTCGGCGCCGAGCGACAGCCAGCCGAGCACGCGCTCACTCGCCTCCGCATCGACGACCTCCCCCCGGGCCAGCGCCGTGAACAGCCAGGTGAGCTCCTTGGCGCTGCCGACCGAGAGCTGAGGCGCGTCATCGGGACCGCGCCGGTCGCGCACAAGGTCGAGCAGGGCGGTGCGGCTGAGTCCGAGCTGCTCGGCGCGGGACCGCACCGCGTCCAGGCCGACTGCGCGGAGCAGCACATTGGTGGCCAGGTTGTCGTTGATGGCACCGATCAGCGCAGCGAGGTCGGCGATAGGCAGCGAGGGAGCCTGCAGGTGCTGCCAGAGGCCGGATCCGGCGACCGAATCGGACACGGTGCGATCGAGGATCGTGTACGCGCCGAAGTCGGCGTCGCGGAGCCGGGCGGCGACCTCGATCAGCAGAAGCACCGTGCCGATGCCGGCGGTGGGCATGACCACGTGGTCGTCCACGGAGAACAGCACCCGGCCGGTGACCAAATCGGTGGCGCGGGCCGACACCTGCACCCCGTCGACCGCGAGGTCACCGAGCGCCTGGAACCCGCGGCCGAAGTTCGCCGTGGCGTCCACGCCGCCGTGCCTGCCGCGGCGCGCCGAGGAGTGGCGAGACCGGCGCTCTGAGTCCTGGGATGGCATGGCCACAGTGGGCAGGTCCTTACGTAGATTCGGGCTGCTCGACCCCGGTGACACGGGCTTACGGTCGCGCTGAGGTCACCAGATCGTAACGCGCTTTTCCGGGTCCAGCCAGAGAGCGTCGTCCGGGGTGACGCCGAACGCCGTATAGAACTCGTCGATGTTGCGCACGATCTGGTTGCAGCGGAATTCGTTGGGCGAGTGCGGGTCGATCGAGAGCAGGCGGACGGCCTCCTCGTCACGCATCTTGAGCTGCCAGGCCTGTGCCCAGGAGAGGAAGAAGCGCTGGGTGCCGGTGAGTCCGTCGATCACGGGCGGCGCCTGACCGTCCAGCGAGATCAGGTAGGCCTTCCAAGCGATGGAGAGCCCGCCGAGGTCGCCGATATTCTCGCCGATGGTGAGTGCGCCGTTCACGTGGTGGTCGGGAACCTGATGCGGGGCGAGCGCGTTGAACTGCTCGATCAGGGAGCCGGTGCGCTCTTCGAAGGCCGTGCGGTCATCTTCGGTCCACCAATCGGTGAGTAGCCCGGTGCCGTCGTATTTCGAGCCCTGGTCGTCGAAGCCGTGGCCGATCTCGTGCCCGATGACGGCGCCGATCGCGCCGTAGTTGGCGGCGGAATCGCGGGCATCGTCGAAGAACGGCGGCTGCAGGATGGCGGCCGGGAAGACGATCTCGTTGAAGCCCGGGTTGTAGTACGCGTTGATCGTCTGCGGGGTCATGAACCACTCGTCGCGGTCGAGCGGGTTGCCGATCTTGCCCAATTCCCGCTGAAACTCGAACTCGCTCGTGGCGCGCACGTTCTTGATCAGGTCGGCCGGGTCGACCGAAAGGGTCGAGTAGTCCCGCCACTTGACCGGGTAGCCGATCTTGGGGGTGAACTTCTCGAGCTTGTCGAGCGCACGGGCGCGCGTCTCCGCGGTCATCCAGTCGAGTTCGGTGATGCTCCGGCGGTAGGCCTCGACCAGGTTGGCCACGAGTATATCCATGCTCGCCTTCGCGCTGGGCTTGAAGTGCCGCTCGACGTAGATGCGCCCGACGGCCTCGCCGAGCGCCCCCTCGACGAGCGAGACGCCACGCTTCCAGCGCTCGCGCATTTGGGGAGTGCCGGTCAGGGTGCGACCGTAGAAGTCAAAGCTGGACTCGACGAAATCGCTCGACAGGAACGCGGCGCTGGAACGGATGATCTGCCACCGTAGCCAGTCCTTCCAACCCTCGAGCTGGTCCTCGGTGAGCATCTCCGCCAGACCGGTCACGAAGCTGGGCTGGCGCACGACAACCTCGTCGAGAGCACCGGCCGGGCCGTCGAGCCCGTCAAGCCAAAGGTGCAGGTCGGCGCCGGCGGCCAGCGCGGTGACCTGACCCCAGGTCTTGAGGTTGTAGGTCTTCTCGCTGTCGCGCGAGCGCACCTTGTCCCAGTGGTGGGTGGCGAGCTCGGTTTCGAGAAGGAACACGCGCTCGGCGCGACCGGCGGCATCCGGGGTGCCGACGAGGCCGAACATCCGGGTCAGGAACGCCTGGTAGGCCTCCCGGATCGCGGCGAACTTCTCGTCGCGGTAGTAGGACTCGTCGGGGAGGCCGAGCCCGCCCTGCTCGACGAAGACGAGGTAGCGCTCGGGGTCCCCCGGATCGTTGTCGACGAAGAGACCGAAGGCGCCGGACACACCCGCGCGCTCGAGGCGGCCGAGGGTGCCGAGCAGCTCGGGGACGGAGGTGACGGCGTCGACGATGGCGAGATCGGCCGCGAGCGGGGTCGCTCCGAGCTCTTCGACGCGGTCCTCGTCCAGGAAGCTGGCATAGAGGTCACCGAATTTGCGCTCCTCGGTGCCGGGGGCGGCGGTCTGGGCTTCGAGGATGATTTCCCGGACGGCCTTCTCCGATTCCTCGGCGAGCAGGTAGAACGAGCCCCAGCGGGCCTTGTCGGCCGGGATCTCACTGCGGGCGATCCACTTGCCGTTCACATGGCGGAAGAGGTCGTCCTGCGGACGCACCTCGAGGTCAAGTTCGTCGCGGTCGATTCCGGATGCGGTCCCCTGGTCAGTCATACCTCCACCCTATTCGCTGTGACAGTGGCCGAGCTGGTAGAGACCCGTCGGGTGTGCACACGGATGGCGGTGGACCTCCCGGCCCGCTGGTCGAGCCCGCCGAGACCCGGAGCTACAGCCCCACCGCCTTGCTCGGCAGTGCGATCAGTGTCTGCTCCGGTTCGTTTTCCACCGGTGGCCGGAGCCAATACTGGGTTTCGGTGCGGGTGATCTTCCAGTGCTGGTTGTGCAGAAGCAGGTGGTGCGGGTGGCAGAGCAGCACTCCGNACTCCGTCGGCGAGGTTGGTGTCTCCGCTGTCTGTGAGCCATTCGTTGATGTGGTGGGCTTCGCTCCAGGCCGGTGATCGGTCGCAGCCGACCCAGAGGCATCCACCATCGCGCACTCCCATCGCGGCGCGCTGTGCCTCCGTGAAGAGTCGTTCGTCACGGCCGACGTCGATGATTTGGCCGATGTCGTCGAATTTGATGCCGCGGGTGCCGGTGTCGCAGAGCAACCGGTCGATGGTTTCCTGCGAGATCGGGATCGGGTTGCCCTCGATCTGCCCGTGCGCGGCGGGTTCGGCGGCACCCGGCTCGCCGGTCTCAGCCGTGAGGGCTTTCTCGGTCACGATGACGCGCACCGCCGGGCGGCGTCCGCCGAAGACCCGGCCGGGGTCGGCCTCGCCGGCGATCTTGAGCAGCTGCACGAGGGAGTCCGCGTTGATCTGCTCGGTGCTGCGCGGGTCGTCCTGCATTTTCTGGGCCCAGGCGGCGCGCTCCGGGTCGACGAAGCGCACTCCGCCGCGGCGGGGTCGGTGATGGAGTCGAAGGTGGAGAGCACGAACTCGCCGTCTTCGGGGGCGAAGAGCCCGTCGGCAGAGCCTCATAGTCGGCGCTCGAGGAGCCCAGCAGGGCGACGGCATCGGCCGCCTACCTGAGGTCATCCGCGAGGTTCGTCAAACTACGAGGATACCTGATGTAGTACAGGTAGTTGAGAGTCTGTCACTTATTATGGACACTTTATAGCACTAGTTTCGAAGTCTTGTCTGGCAGCGCGGAGATTGGCTCGCCGGGTCTCGACAGGCTCGACCATCGGAAGCGGACACCGGGTGCGGAGGGGCTGAACTAGAGTTTTGGGATCACCATCACCGTGCTCCGCCCGCAGCCCATCGACCGCGAGATCCTGCGCCTCGCCATCCCCGCCGTCGGCGCGCTCATCGCCGAACCGCTCTTCCTGCTCGCCGACTCCGCCATGGTCGGGCACCTCGGCGCCGTTCCGCTGGCCGGACTCGGCTTGGCCGGCGCCGTGCTGCAAACGATCATCGGCCTGATGGTCTTCCTGGCCTACAGCACCACGCCCGCGGTGGCCCGCTGGCTGGGGGCCGGCGACCGCCGCCGTGCGGTCGCGGTCGGCATCGACGGACTCTGGCTGGCCCTCGGCCTCGGTGTGCTGCTCGCGATTGCGGGCTGGTTCGCCACCCCCCTGCTCGTCGGCGCGTTCGGCGCCGAGCCCGCCGTCACCGCCGCGGCCGTCAGCTACTTGGGCCCATCGATGTTCGGACTGCCTGCCATGCTGCTCGTCTTCGCGGCGACCGGGCTGCTCCGCGGGCTGCAGGACACCCGCACCCCGCTGTGGGTGGCCGGGATCGGGTTCTCGGTCAACATTCTGCTGAATGCGGTGTTCATCTACGGCCTGGGACTCGGCATCGTCGGATCCGCCCTCGGCACGGTCGTGGCACAGTGGGCGATGGTCGCGGTCTACCTTGCCGTCGTCGGCCGCCACGCCCGCCGCGAGAGTGCGCCGCTGCGCCCGCATCGGGTCGGGATGTTGCGGGGCGCGGCATCCGGCGGCTGGCTGTTCCTGCGCACGGTGAGCCTGCGTGCGGCCATGTTGCTCGCGGTTTTCGTGGCCACGAGCCTTGGTTCTCCCGAGCTGGCCGCCTTCCAGATCGCGATGACCCTGTTCGCCACGCTCGCGTTCGCCCTTGACGCCCTGGCGATTGCGGCACAGGCGCTGGTGGGCCGGGGCCTCGGCGCCGGAAACTTGGCCGAGGTGCGCGCGGTGCTCAGGCGCTGCCTCGAATGGGGCGTGCTCAGCGGGTCCGCGCTCGGGCTGCTGGTGATCGCCGCGAGCGGCGTGCTCGGCCGACTGTTCACGAACGCGACCGAGGTCAGCGACCTGCTGCCGGCGGCCCTGATCGTGCTCGGGCTATCCGTTCCGCTCGGCGGGGTGGTCTTTGTGCTCGACGGAGTGCTGATCGGTGCCGGCGACGCGCGCTACCTGGCCCTGACCGGATTGGTGAACCTGGCCGCGTTCGTGCCGCTGGCCGTCGCGGTGCTGCTGCTGGCGCCGTCGGGATCAGCGGGACTGGCCTGGCTGATGGCGGCGTTCGCGTTCGGCTACCTCGGCGCACGCGGGGTGACGCTCGGGCTGCGCGCCCGGGCGGCGAAGTGGATGGTCGTCGGCGCCCGCTGACATCGGGGCAGCCCCAGCGCTGACGGCCGCGGCGCAGCTCGGAAAGCGGGCGCAGGTTCTCCCGTGCGCCAGCCTCCGCGGCCGGCGCCGGAAGGCTAGGCACGGCGGCGGCGACTCTAGCTGAAGGAGTCGCCGCAGGCGCAACTGCTGCCGGCGTTCGGGTTGTCGATCGTGAAGCCCTGCTTCGCGATGGTGTCCTCGAAGTCGATCGAGGCACCCTCGAGGTACGGCACACTCATCTTGTCGAGCACGACCCCGACGCCGTCGAAGTCCACGATGACGTCGCCCTCGAGAATGCGCTCGTCGAAGTAGAGCTGGTAGATCAGGCCGGAGCAGCCTCCGGGCTGCACGGCTACGCGCAGGTTCAGGTCTTCGCGACCCTCTTGGCTGAGCAGGCTGCGCACCTTCAGCGCGGCGGCGTCGGTCAGGCCGACGCCGTGGGCCGGTGCGATGGGGGCAATGGTGTCGGTCATGAGACTCCTCGGACTTCACGCTGCATGGACGCGTCGGGACCGCTCCGCTTGAGCGTTTCGCCTGCGCGAGTATCCAGACACTCTAAGCTCCCGCGGCCGTTCTGCGAACCTCGGAGGCTGCCGCCGGCATCCGCTGCGTGCCCGCGCCTCCCCGACGACCCCTCGACGACCTGCCGGTGACCCGCCAAAGCGAGCCGAAGTGTAGCCAGATGAAACCCTGAAGCCTAGGGTGAAGTGTTCCCGTTTTTTTTATGCGCGTGGTCCAGATGACCGCGACGCAGCACGGCGTGGCCCTGATTGTCTTTGATCTCTCAGCGGTGCGCACCTGAGCCGTCCTCACAACTCGTTCTCAGCCGGTCTCCTCACGGAGTCCGGCTCGGGATGACCGGACTAATATCCGGGTTGCCGGGGTGGCAGAAGAGGTAAATATGTCTGACGTCCTTCTTGACCGCCCCGAACTTGCG
>NZ_PJJV01000069.1:0-87410 GCF_002929655.1 Cryobacterium sp. M23 | reverse complement strand
GGGCTCGGGCTCGGGCTCGGGCTCGTGCAAGGGCTCGGGGACGGGTGTCGGGGTGAGCGTCGGCACCGAGGAAGAAGTCGGCGCATTGATGGGGCAGGGCGCGGCAGCCGAGTCGACCGGATCCGCGGCCGGCGGGGCATTCGTCGGGAGGAGCGTGGGACATGTCTCAGGGACAGCGGGCACCGCGGCAGCCGGATCCTCCGTTGCAGCAATAGGGGCGTCGTCGGCGAGGGACCGTGCGGGTGTCCCGAAAATCGTGAGGGCGACGATGACGGCGGCGGCGAGCGGCGTCGCCAGGTAACGCGGCGGGACCGGGGGCAGGGAAAGGCGGAGACGAGATCGGGGGGAGAGGTTCATGAGTCTCCGCAGTTCACTGTTTCAGGGCATCGATTCAGGGCATCGACGGGCAATTCCGGGGCGGTTGCAACGGGTTAGCGGGTCACATCATGACATGGGCCCGAGGGGCCGACAAGCGATTGACGCAGCCCGGATTCCGTGCTGTCCTGCGACGCCTGCGGGGCCTCAGGCCAGCGGCCCGACCACGCCCGCCGCGGCATCCCGCACCGCGCCCGACGCCACGAGGCCCACGATCGCCTCGATCTCGGGGGAGAGAAACCGGTCGTGGCCGGGGCCGTCGGCCACCGTGCGCACGAGGGCCCGCACCGCGCCGGTGGCCGCGCCGGGAGTGAGCGGCGCGCGCAGGTCGAGCGACCGCGACGCCGTCATCACCTCGATCGCGAGCACCCGGCCGAGGCCGTCGATCGAGTGCCGCAGCTTGCGGGCGGCCGCCCACCCCATCGACACATGGTCCTCCTGCATGGCCGACGACGGGATCGAGTCGACGGATGCCGGCACCGCCAGCCGCTTCAAAACCGACACGATCCCGGCGGCGGTGTACTGGGCGATCATCAGCCCCGAGTCGACGCCGACCTCGTGCGCCAGGAACGGCGGCAGTCCCTTGTTGCGGTTCGCGTCGAGGTGGCGGTCGGTGCGCCGCTCGCTCATGCTCGCGACGTCCGCGGCGGCGATCGCGAGGAAGTCGAGCACGTAGCCCACCGGGGCGCCGTGGAAGTTGCCGTTGGACTGCACCCGGCCGTCAAGGGTGACCACGGGATTGTCAACCGCGCTGGCCAACTCGCGGCCGGCGATCAGGGCGGCGTGGTCCATCGTGTCCCGCGCGGCGCCGTGCACCTGCGGGGCGCAGCGGATGGAGTAGGCGTCCTGCACGGTGGGGTCGTCGGGACCGGAGTGGCTGGCGAGCAGCGGGGAACCGGCCAGCAGCGCGCGCAGATTGGCCGCGCTCGTGGCCTGGCCGAGCTGGGGGCGGAGGGCCTGCAGGTCGGCGGCGAAGGCGGCATCCGTGCCGAGGAGGGCCTCGACACTCATGGCCGCAGCGATGTCGGCGGTCGTGAGCAGGCGGGACAGGTCGGCGAGGGCGAGCACGAGCATCCCGAGCATGCCGTCGGTGCCGTTGATCAGGGCGAGCCCCTCCTTATCGCCCAGCACGACCGGGGTGATGCCGGCCGCGGCCAGGGCCAGACCGCCGTCCATCAGAGTGCCGGACGCATCCCGCACCAGCCCCTCGCCCATCACCGCGAGCGCGCAGTGCGCGAGCGGTGCGAGGTCGCCCGAGCAGCCGAGCGAGCCGTATTCGTGTACGACGGGGGTGATCCCGGCGTTGAGCAGGGCCGCGTAGGTCTCGGCGACCACGGGCCGCACGCCGGTGCGCCCGGTCATCAGAGTCGACAGGCGTAGCAGCATCAGCGCGCGCACGACCTCGCGCTCGACCTCGGGACCGCTGCCCGCGGCGTGCGAGCGCACCAGGCTCGCCTGCAGCTGGGCGCGGCGGTCGCTCTCGATGAACGTCGTCGCAAGAGCCCCGAAGCCGGTAGAAATCCCGTAGTGCGGGTGCACGTCCTGCGCGAGTCCCTCGATGATGCGGCGGGTCGAGGCGACGCCCTCACGCGCCGCCACGGGCAGCAGGACGGGCGCATCGTGGCGGGCCACCGCGGTGACGTCGGCGAACGAGATCGGGCCGGTACCCACGGTGACGGATGCGCTAGCGAGGTTCATACTCCGATTCGACACCAGCCGGGCCGCCCGCACGACGGGATTAGAGTGGATGCTGTCCGGGATACCGGACATTCAGCGGTGCCGTTCACGCACACCGTTCACGGGAGGCAGGCGCATGACCCCGTCGAAGGTTCCGGCGGCGCAAAGCACGCTGCGCATCCTCTCCCATCTGGCCACGCAGCGTGGCCCGGTGCCGGCGTCCCAGATTGCCACGGCCCTCGGCCTGCCCCGCTCGAGCGTTTACGACCTGCTCGCGGTGCTCGCCGACCAGGGCTTCGTGGTGCACCTGCCCGAGGAACAGCGATACGGCCTCGGACTGGCCGCCTTCGAGCTGAGCTCGGGCTTCTCCCGGCAGCAGCCCCTCTCACACCTTGGCCGTCCGCTCGTCGCTGCGCTGGTCGACCGGCTCGGTGAGAGCGCCCACCTCGTCGTGCTGCACGGGCGCGACGTGATCTACCTCGTCGAGGAGCGCGCCCCCCGTCGCCCGTCGCTGGTGACGGATGTCGGCGTGCGCCTCCCGAGCCACCTCACCGCGAGCGGGCGTGCGCTCCTCGCCGCGCTGCCGGCAGCCCAGCTGCGGGCGCTGTACCCCAACGCCGCCGCCTTCGCCACGCGCCACGGCCGGGGACCACGCACCACGGCGGAGCTGCGCACCCTGCTTGAACAGGTGCGCCGGGACGGGTATGCCCTGGAGGACGGGGAGATCACGGAGGGGATGGCATCCGTCGCCGTGGCCGTGCGCGACCACGCGGGCTGGCCCGCCGCGGGCATCGCCGTCACCTTCCCACGCGAGCGCATCGCCGAGGCGGACTGGCCGGCGCTCGCCGCGCAGCTCGGCGGCACCGCCGCACAGCTCTCCCGGCGCATCCGCGGCACGTAGCCCTGCGGCGCATGTGTTGCCTGCCCTCGGCTCCCCGCCTCCACGCTGCCTGCCGTGGCTCGCGGCCTCCACAACGCTCGCGGCGCACCCTGTGGAGGCGGGCGCACGTTAGAACATGTGCCCGCTTCCCTACCCTGCGCCGCGAGGACGCGCCGCACCGCCGGCCCGCCGCCGCCAGACGGCCTCGCAGCTACTCACCGAGCGTCGTGTGCAGGAAGGCAGCCACCTTCTCGCGCATGGTTGCGTCGAGGATGCCGATCGAGTGCAGCGTTCCCGGCACCGTCACGAGCTCGTGGGCGACGCCCGAGCGTTCGAGTGCCGCCGCATACCCGGTGGCCTGCGACAGCGGAATGTACTCGTCGGTCGACGAGCCGAGGAATACGGGCGGATCGCTGCGGTCAAGGGTGCTCGCCGGCGACGCGGCCGTGGCATTGGCGCAGTCGCGCAGGGTTTCGCAGCCGACGTAGTCGCGCACAATGTTTTGCAGCCCCGCGGGGGCCCGGCCCGTGACGAGCGCCTTGTGGCTGAGGTCGAGCGGCGCGGAGAGTTCGGCGACCGCGGCGACCCGGGCCCCCGTGGTCAGCGACCCGGAACCGCGGGTGCCGAGCAGGGCGGCGAGGTTGCCGCCGGCCGAGCCGCCGAACACGCCGATCCGGTCGGGGTCGATGCCGTAGGTCTGCGCATTGACGGGGTCGCGGGCCCACTCCACGGCCAGGGCGACGTCGTCGAGCGCGGCGGGGAACACGGCATCCGGTACCATCCGGTAGTTCACCGAGTAGGCGACGAATCCCTCGGAGGCGAGCCAGGCGCAGACTGCGCGCCAGTCGCTGTTGCCCTTGTCGCCTCGGGCCCAACTGCCGCCGTGGATGGAGATGACGGCCGGACGCAGCGCGGCCGCCGCGTCCTCCGATGACAGCACGACCGGCGGCGCCGCCTCGAGGGTCGTTTCCCCAGCGGGGGTGATCGCCGGCGAGCACACGTCGAGAGTGAGCACGGCACCGTCCGCCTGGGTGCCGTACTCAACATTTTCGTCGACCGTGATGCCACCTGGCCGCTCGAACGTTCGGATGCCGACGATCTGGGTCGTGACGAGCTCGCTGCGCTGGTCGCCGGGTTCGTCGGGCGTCACGGAATACAGCTGGGGGCGGAAGCCGCCGAGGAGGGCCGTCGCAGCCACGGCGATGCTCACCGCGCCGGCAATCGTCAGAAAACGGATGCGACGCGAGCCGAATCGGGGATGGCGTGGGCCGGTGTTCACGTGTGCTCCGAGCTGCGGGGTAGTGCATTGAGACTAATTCGTCTCTCGCGCCGCACCGAATCCCGTTTGGGGGGGGGCGGGGCGGGGCGTCCTCGCCTGGATTAGCGCGTCGGCGTCGGGTCCGGGGCCTCGTCGGCCTCGTCGGCCTCGTCGGCCTCCGGCAGGATATGCGGCCGTAGGGCGGTGAGAATGCGGGTGACGTCCATCGCGACCGTCGCCGCGACCCCCAGCGACATCACCGGGGCAGAGTTTCGCCGCTCGTCCAGCTCGGTCATCAGGTCCGTCAGAGCGGCACCCGCCTCGGCGAATGCTGCCTGCTCGTCATCATCCGTGTCCCAGTCCCGCAGCACGGCGGCCGCGGCGTGTAAGGTCCGGCCGAGCGCCGGCCGCAACTCGGGGTGCAACTCGAGCTGGACCGGCTGACCCCAGACCGCCGCGGCTAGCACCTCCGTCAAGTCGCGCACGTGGAAGGTCACGTCCTCAAGGGCCGACAGCTCGTCGTAGTCCGAGCGAAGATCCCGCTGATGCACGCGGGCGCGCGGGTTGCCCTTGCGACTGTCATCGGCGTGACTGACCGCCACGCGCACCGCGCGGCCAACCGCCACGAGCTCCTGACTGCGGAAGGCCCAACCGTCCCGTTCAGGCGGCCAGCTGTCGGCCAGGGCGTCGGCCACCTCCGAGAGCTGGTCGGCCAGGGTGCGGCGAAAGCGGATCAGCTGCTGGCCGACGGCTTCGAAGGCCAACGGCGGAAAGAAGAGGAGGTTCACGGCGAGGCCGATCACGATTCCCAGCGTCATCTGCACCAGATACCCGATGGAATAACCGTCGGCATTCGGCCCGCCGACGATCAGCACGAACAGCGCCGTCACCGGAATGTACTCCCGGCTGGCGCCGAACCAGCCGGTGGCCGAGATCGCGGCGCCGACGCCGACCGCGAGCGAGATGGTGAGAACGTTCGGCTCGCTCAAAACGATGACCGCCCCCGCGAGCAGGATTCCGACGGTGAGGCCGCCCAGGGTCTGCAGGGCGTTCCGCACCGAACTCATCAGCGTCGGGTACATGCTCACTAGCGCGCCCAGCGGGGCGTAGTAGGGGTAGTCATCCGCCACACCAGGCAGCAACGGCGCGATCGACCAGGCGATGGCGACGGCGATGGCGGCCTTGACCGCCTGCACGATTCTCGGGCTGGTCGCGGCCACTCCCAGCCAGGACACCGTCCTCCGTGCGCGATGCACACTCACCTGCGCCGAAGTGCCGGCGGCTGCCCGATCCCGGGTCATGGCCGGGTTCCCGGGATCGTCTTGGCGAAGCAGACGCTGAAGGCTTCGCCCACGTACTGACCGAACAGGGGAACCTCCCGGTAGCCGACGCTCCGATAGAAGGAGAGCGCCGCATAGCTCTCCGGCCCGGTCTCCAGCACGATTTCCCGGATGCCGCGGGCCGCGGCATCCGTCTCGATCCCCGCCAGCAGGCGGGCGGCCACGCCGCGGCCCCGGGCGTCGGGGTGCACGAACATGCGCTTCAGCTCCGCCGCGCTGGTCGTGCCGGCCCCACCCACCAGCGCGGCGATCCCCAGGGCGCGGGCCGTCGCATCCCGCACGACGTACACGGCGACACCCGGCTGCTCGAGCTCGTCGACGTCGAGCAGAAAGTTGCTCTCCGGTGGGTACAGCGAGTGGGCGCAATCGCCACTCAGTCGCAGCAACTCGGCGATCTCCGGCTGCCGCGGGGACTCAATGTTGATGGTCGTCAGCATGTGAACAGAGTAAACGGTGAAGGTGATCCGTGACATTGCGGCATCGATCAGGTAACATAGATAAGTCGGCTCTTGACACCGTGTGTTTCTTTGTGTGCGCGGATGGGTTTGTAAGTCAGGATGGGCCGGTTTCCCAGTAATCCGCTGGTGAAAAATCACTGTATGTGAACGGCCCCGGCCATAGACTGCCCGGGTTCTCAGGTTGCGTCGCGTGTGCGGCGTTGTTCTGCCATGTACCCAATACAACCCAGGAACATTTTCCATGCCTAAGAACTTCGATCCCAAGTACTCCGCCAAGGGTGGACCGTCCAAGGGCGGCAGCAAGAGCCCCGGACACCGCGGCCACAACGCCGCCGAGGGTGCACCCAAGAAAGCCCGGTGGAACGCCGGCGAGCGGGCCGACCGGGCCGACCGTGCCGCCGGCCGCCCCGCAGGCAATGACCGTCCGGCCTACGGCAACGGCCACCCTGCCGGCAATGACCGTCCGGCCTACGGCAACGGCCACCCTGCCGGCAACGACCGTCCAGCCTACGGCCAGCGCTCCGAGCGCCCCACCTACGGCGACCGCCCGAACCGCAGCGACCGTCCTTCTTCTGGTGGTGCCCCGCGCGGAGACCGCCCCTCGTACAACAGCGACCGTCCCCGCAGCGACCGTCCCGCGTACAACACCGACCGTCCGTCCTACGGCGATCGCGCCCCGCGTACGGATCGTCCGGCGTATAACAACGACCGTCCGTCGTACGGCGACCGCGCCCCGCGCACGGATCGTCCGGCGTACAACAACGACCGTGCGCGCACGGACCGTCCCGCGTACAACAACGACCGTCCGCGCACGGATCGTCCGGCGTACAACAACGACCGTCCGCGCACGGACCGTCCCGCGTACAACAACGACCGTTCCCGCACGGACCGTCCGTCCTACGGCAACGACCGACCCTCCTACGGCGACCGTGCCCCGCGCACGGATCGTCCGGCGTACAACAACGACCGTCCGCGCACGGACCGTCCGTCCTACAACAACGACCGACCCTCCTACGGCGACCGTGCCCCACGCACGGATCGTCCGGCGTACAACAACGACCGTCCGTCCTACGGCGACCGTCCGGCCCGCACCGAGCGTGGCGGCTACGACCGTTCCGAGCGTTCGAACTCCGACCGTCCGGCGCGTCCGGCCCGCTCGGCGTCCGATGGCGGCCACTCCAGCAACTTCTACCCCGACCGCGACACCAAGGCGCACTTCGCCGCTGGTGACGACGTCGTGCTTGAGCGCCTCGAAGCCATCGCGACGACGGCTGCCGAAGTCGTCGGCGTGACCTTCGGCGACCTGGGCCTCGGTGAGAACATCGTGCGCGAGCTTGCCACCCTCGGTGCCGCAGCGCCGTTCCCGATCCAGGCCGCGACCATCCCGGACGTACTCGCCGGGCGCGACGTGCTCGGACGTGGCAAGACCGGTTCCGGCAAGACCATCGCCTTCGGCGCTCCCCTCGTGGAGAAGCTGCTGGAGAACAACGGCGCCAAGGACCGCAAGATGGCCCGCAAGCCCCGCGCGCTCATTCTGGCCCCGACCCGTGAGCTGGCCCTGCAGATCGACCGCACCATCCAGCCCATCGCCCGCAGCGTCGGCCTCTTCACCACCCAGATCTACGGCGGCGTTCCGCAGTACCGCCAGGTCAGCGCCCTCCAGCGCGGCGTGGACATCATCATCGGCACCGCCGGTCGCATCGAAGACCTCATCGAGCAGGGTCGCCTCGACCTCCGCGAGGTCGTCGTCACCGTCCTTGACGAGGCCGACTACATGTGCGACCTGGGTTTTCTCGAGCCGGTTCAGCGCATCCTGCGTCAGACCAAGAAGGGCGGCCAGAAGCTGCTCTTCTCGGCCACCCTCGACAAGGGCGTCGCCTCGCTGGTCAAGGAATTCCTGGTCAACCCGGCCGTGCACGAGGTTGCCGGCGAAGATCAGGCCTCCTCCACCATCGACCACCGCGTGCTCGTCATCGAGCACCGCGACAAGAGCGCCATCATCGGCCAGCTCGTCGACCGCCAGGGCAAGACGCTGATCTTCTCGCGCACCCGTGCCTACGCCGAACAGCTCGCCGAGCAGCTCGAAGACGCCGGCGTGAAGGCCACGAGCCTGCACGGCGACCTGAACCAGGCTCGACGCACCCGCAACCTGCAGATGCTGACCAGCGGTCGCGTCAACGTGCTGGTGGCAACGGATGTCGCGGCTCGCGGCATCCACGTGGACGACATCGACCTGGTCATCCAGGCCGACGCTCCCGACGAGTACAAGACCTACCTGCACCGCTCCGGTCGTACCGGGCGCGCCGGCAAGTCCGGTACCGTCGTCACGCTCATCCCGAAGCAGCGTCGCCGCCGCATGGATGAGCTGCTGGGCCGCGCCGAGATCGAGGCCTCCTTCACGAACGCGGCCCCCGGCGACACGTCGGTGCGCGACCTCGCCGGAATGTAGTCGGCAGCAACTCCAGCACCTCCTGAAATAACGCGAGAAGGGGCATCCGCCGTCACGGTGGGTGCTCCTTCTCGCGTTGCGGGTCGGGCAGGCCTCAGCGGCGAGCTGCGCGATGCCCGGCTGCCCGCACGATGGCTTTTCGGACCTCCTCGATCCAGAGCACCGACGACCCGACCAGCACGCACAGACCCCATTGGCCCGAGGTGAGGGAGGTCGTGTCGAAGAGTCCCTGGAGCACGTCCATCTGCACCACGAGGACCTGCAGGATGATCACGGCGGTGAGTGCCAGCCAGATGCTGCGGTTGGTGAACGTCTGGAGTGAGAAGACGGAGTGGGTGTCCGAGCGCACGTTGAGCAGGTTGAACACCTGGTAGAAGACGAAGGTCGTGAACGCGAGGGTGGTGGCGAAGGCCGCGTTGCCCGCACTGTCCGGGAACAGGGCGGACGCCTGGGTCAACACGGTCAGGGTTCCCGCGGCCATGACGAGGCCGAGCCCGAGAATACGCAGCATCCTGTCCCGAGTGAGCAGAGGTTCGTCGGACGGGCGCGGAGGCCAGCTCATCGTTCCGGGTTCGGCCGGATCCAAGCCGAGCGCCAGTGCGGGTGGGCCGTCCATGATGATGTTGACCCAGAGGATCTGAAGCGCCGTGAACGGCGCGCCCGCGGCCCACCCGGTGACGCCCGCGATCAGGAAGATGAGCACGAATCCCCACGCCGTGGTCAGCTGGAACCTGACGAACTTCAGGATGTTGGCGTAGATGCCGCGTCCCTCCTGCACCGCGGCGACGATCGTGGAGAAGTTGTCGTCGGTGAGGATCATGTTTGCGGCGCCTTTGGAGACATCCGTGCCGGTGATACCCATGGCGATGCCGATGTCGGCCTGCTTCAGGGCCGGCGCGTCGTTGACGCCGTCACCGGTCATTGCAACGACATTGCCGCCGGCCTGCAACGCCCTGACCACCCGAATCTTGTGGGCCGGGGTGACCCGGGCGAGCACCCCGTAGTCAGCGGCCCGGGCGGCGAGCGCGTGGTCGTCGAGGTCGTCCAGCGTAGGACCGGCAGCAGCCTCTCCGGGCAGGCCCAGGTTGCGGGCGATGGCCGAGGCCGTCACGAGATGGTCGCCCGTGATCATGTGCACGCGGATGCCGGCGCCGAGCGCCACCGCGATGGCCTTGGCCGCCTCAACCCGGGGTGGATCGACGATTCCGACGATGGCGTAGAGGGTCAGACCGGTGACCAGGGAGCGACCCGCGTCGTCGCCCGGAACGGTGCCGGCGTCGAGGGTGCGTCCGGCGACCATGATCGTGCGCAGGCCCTCACCGGCCAGTTCCTGGATGGTGTCGTGGATTCGTTGCTGCATGGTGGCATCGAGAGGGCGGATGCCGTCGTCGGTGAGCACCGAGTCGGTCAGGGGCAGCAGTGCGCCCGGTGCGCCCTTGGCGAAGCAGCGGTGTCCGGGCGGTCGCGGCAGTCCGGTCGTCGGCTCTGCCGGCCGGTGGAATGTGGCCATGAATTTGTAGTCGGAATCGAAGGGCACTTCGGCTACCCGGGGGTGGGTCCGCCTCGCAGCTGCGACGTCGATGCCGCCCTTCTCGGCGAGTACGGCCAGGGCTCCTTCGGTGGGGTCGCCGACCAGCACGCCGTCGTTCAGTACGGCGTCATTGCACAGGGCCATGGTTAGGAACGCCTCGGTGAGGTCAGGCAGGGGACGGTCATCGCCGGTGAGGATCCGGCCGTCGGTGGAGTAGCCCTCGCCGGTGATGCGGAAATCGCGGCCATGGGTGTGCAGTCGGCGGGCCGTCATCTCGTTCATGGTCAGCGTGCCGGTCTTATCGGTGGCGATATGGCTGACGCTGCCGAGGGTTTCCACCGCCGAGAGCTGCTTGATGATGGCGCCTCGGGCGGCCAGCCGGGAAGCGCCCATCGCCAGGGTGAACGCGACGACCGCGGTGAGACCCTCAGGAATGGTCGCCACGGCCAGCGAGACGGCGGTGATCAGCAGCTCGGTCCAGGACTCCCCGCGCAGGAGGCCCAGCACGAAGACGATCGCCACCACGACCAGCGCCGCAACGGTGAGCAGCTGGGCCAGCTGGTCGATCCTCCGCTGCAACGGTGTTTTGTCGTTCTTCACCTCGTTCAACAGCACCGCGATGCCGCCGACGGCCGTGCCCATGCCGATGTCGGTGACCACCATGGTGGCGCGGCCGCGAGTGACCAAGGTGTTCATGAAAAGCATGTTGGTGCGGTCTGCGAGCGGCAGTTCCGCATCGTCCAGAGCGGGAATCGTCTTCCCGACCGGCTCGGATTCCCCGGTCAGGGTCGCCTCGGCCACCTGCAAGCCGGCATTCTCGATGATGCGACCGTCCGCCGGAACGGAGTCCCCGGCATCGAGGAGCACGATGTCGCCCGGCACAAGATCGGAGAATTGCACCTCGAGTTCGGTTCCGTCCCGCCGAGCGACGGCCTTGCCTTCCGACAGCTGCTGCAGCGCCTGAAGGCTGCTCTCGGCCCTCCGCTCCTGCACATAATTCAGAACGGTGTTGAGGATGATCACGACCAGGATTACGATCGGTGTCTCGAGTTCCCGCGAGACGACGGCGCTGACGACCGCGGCCACCAGAAGCACGATCGTCATCTTCTCTCCGAGAAGGCGCAGGATCTTGCGCCAGGTCGGCACGCGGTCCGGCTTACGCAGCAGGTTCGGTCCGTATCGCCGACGGCGGTCGTCGACCTCGGATGCGGCGAGCCCGGCGCGGGCGTCGACGTCCTGCGCCGCCGTGGTTTCAGCGGCCGAGAGGGTGTGCCAGGCGGCGTGCTCGGTGGCCGCCGCTGCGGGAGAGGTGGTGGGCATCCGTCTGGGTCAGCGATTCGGCCGTTTGCGCGTCACCAGCACCGGGCAGACCGAGAGCCGGGTGCACTGGTCGCTGACCGAGCCCAACAACAGTCCGGCCAGGTTGCCGCGCCCGCGGGAACCGACCACGAGCATCCGCGCCTCACGCGACACCTCGATCAGGCTGCGGGCAGGCCCCGCATGCACGGCCCGGTAGTCGACGGTCATGTGCGGGAAGGCATGCACCAGCGCAGCGGTGTCCTCGATCAGTGCGGCCCGAACCGCCTCCGAGTATTCGGCGAACGTCGACACGTAGCCGAACTCCCAGTTCGCGGGCCTGGGGGCGGTGTCGATTGACCAGGCGCGCACGATCACGACCGGGGCGTGCAACTGATCGGCGAGCCCGAGCGCCGTGCTGAGCGCGTGGTCTGCGAAGGCCGAGCCGTCGTGGCCGACGACGATGCTGCCGGCCGGTGACGGCGCCGGCGTGGACGCCTCGGCGGTTTCCGGTGTGCCTGCAGGGGTGGTGCCTTCGGTGCTCACGGCGGACTCTCCGAACTGGGGGATGAATGAGGAAGAACGATCAGAACACTTCCAGATTAGCGAACTGCCGTTCAGGTGTCCAACTTGGGGGGTGGGACCGGCACGAGCACGGCGAGCAGCTCGTCGAGTTCGTGGCCTTCGGACACCGGATGCCGGAACGGTCGCCCGGGGGCGATCTGGTAGCTGTTGCGCCGCCCGACCCGGGTTCTCGTGATGTAACCGCTCGCCACGAGATCGGCGATGATCTTCTGGGCGCCGCGCTCGGTGACGCCCACCCGGGAGGCCACTTCGCGCATCCGGCACTGCGGATCCCGCGCGATCGTGACGAGAACGTGCGCGTGGTTGGTCAGGAACGTCCAGCGGGCGTCGCTCCCGGGGGTGGGCCGGGGCTCCTGGTCAGGGTCCGATGCGTTCATGTAAGTGAGATTAGTCCACCGGTGTCGCGCCGTCTTGCGCCCGGGGCACGAACGGCGGCCGGTCGGGCGCGTCGACGATCAGGTTCGTGATGCGCGCGGTGCACAACCGACGGCCCTGGTCGTCGCTGATCACGATCTCGTGGCAGGTGATCGTGCGCCCGAGCCGGATGGCCGTCGCCACCCCGGTCACGATTCCCGACCGCGCCGCGAGGTGGTGGGTCGCGTTGATGTCGAGGCCCACCGCGCTCCGCCCCGGGCCCGCATGGATCACGGCAGCCCACGAGCCGAGAGCCTCGGCGAAGGCGACGGATGCCCCGCCGTGCAGCAGCCCGAAGGACTGCCGGTTGCCCTCCACCGGCATCGTCGCGACGACCCGCTCCGCGGACTGCTCGACAATGGTCACGCCCATCTTCTCGTCAAGTTCCCCGAGCGTGATCTTCCAGTTCTCGTTCACGTTTCTCCTCTATTCGGTGGTCGAGCTCGCCGAGACCCGCGAGCCCGGCGCCACCCGCAGCCCGTCGAGCGCCACCGCGAGCACATCGTTGGCGAGGTGACCGGCATCTTCCGGCCCCTCCGGCCGGTACCACTCCACGATCGAGTTCACCATGCCGAACAGCAGCCGGGTCACGATCCGAGGGTCGATGTCGCCGCGCAGAGAACCCTCATCGCGGGCCTCCACCACGAGGGCGGATACGGCCCGGTCGAATGTGCGGCGGCGGGCGAGCGCGGCGCGCTCGACATCCGTGTTGCCGCGCACCCGCAGCAGCAGCGTCACGTAGGGCAGCCGGGAGGTGAGCACCTCCACGGCTCCGCGCAGCACCGCGGCGAGCCGGTCGATGGCCGGGCCGCACTGGGCGCTCTGCTTGAGCAGCACCCCTTCGAGTCCGTCGAGGGCCTCGCCGAGAGCCTGTTCCAGCAGCTCCTCCTTCGAGGTGAAGTGGTGGTAGATCGCCGATTTCGACAGGCCGAGGCGGGTCGCGAGCACGCCCATCGAGGTGGCGTCGTAACCGAACTCGTTGAAGGCGGCGACCGCCACCTCGAGAATGGCGGGCTGGTCGTATCCGGGGCGGCCACGTTTGGCCAGGGCTGGTTCAGACATAATCGAGAAGTCTGTCACGGGCCGGGTTTCCGGAGGAACGACCGGCCCGTGACTGCGCGGGTTGTGCGGCAGACTCAGCGCAGGTCGTAGACACGCTTGTGCTTGCCGGTGCTGCGCTCGAGCGTGCCGGGTTCGACGATCAACACGTTGACGCTGGACCCGATCAGGTCCTTGATCTTATGGATCAGCAGCGCTGAGGCGATGTCGGAGGCGACATCGCTGGCGTGCTCGTGCCGTTCGATCCGAACGGTCAGTTCGTCCATCCGGTTCGGCCGGGTCAGCTCGATCACGAAGTGCGGGGAGAGGCTCGGGATGCTGAGCACGATCTCCTCGATCTGGGTCGGGAACAGGTTGACGCCGCGCAGGATGATCATGTCGTCGTTGCGACCCGTGATCTTCTCCATCCGGCGCATGCCGGGGCGCGCCGATCCGGGCAGCAGGCGGGTCAGGTCGCGGGTTCGGTAACGGATGACCGGGAAAGCTTCCTTGGTCAGCGACGTGAACACGAGCTCACCCTGGGTGCCGTCAGGCAGCACGAGTCCGCTGTCGCCGTCGATGACCTCGGGCAGGAAGTTGTCCTCCCAGAGGTGCGGCCCGTCTTTCGTCTCGATGCACTCGTTGCCCACGCCCGGGCCCATCACCTCGCTGAGCCCGTAGATGTCGAGCGCGTCGAAGTCGAGGCGGTCTTCCAGCTCGAGCCGCATCTGATTGGTCCACGGCTCCGCGCCGAGCACGCCCGCCTTCAGGCTGGACGAGCGAGGGTCCATGCCGGCCGCGACCATCGCATCCGTGATCGTCAGCAGGTAGCTGGGCGTGGCCATGATGACGTCCGGTTCGAAGTCCTGGATCATCTTGACCTGCTTGTTGGTCTGGCCGCCGGACATCGGGATGGCGGTGGCGCCCAGCGCTTCGATGCCCGCGTGCGCGCCGAGACCGCCGGTGAAGAGGCCGTAACCGTACGCGTTGTGCACGCGCATGCCGGGCCGCACGCCGGAGGCGCGAAGGCTGCGCGCCACAAGGCCCGCCCACATCCTGAGGTCCTTCTTCGTGTAGCCGACGACGGTCGGCAGCCCGGTGGTCCCGGAGGAGGTGTGGATGCGCGCGACCTGGTCCATCGGCACCGCGAACATGCCGAACGGGTAGGAGACGCGCAGGTCGTCCTTGGTCGTGAAGGGCAGCATGGCCACATCGTCCAGGGTGCGGATGTCGTCCGGGTGCACTCCGGCCTCGTCGAACTTGCGGGTATAGAGAGGAACGTTCTGGTAGGCGAGCCGTACGGTCTTCTGCAGCCGGGTCAGCTGTAACGCCTGCAGTTCGTCACGGGACATCCGCTCCTCGAGATCGAGTTCATCCTGGGCCGGGGCGTGCAAGCGGGTCTTGGTCATCGTTGACATGAGGCCTCCTGGTGGAATGCGGATTTAAAGTAGGGGAGCGACGGAACCAGGCACGGGAAAGTTGGTGGTGCGGCTGCGCCCGCGAAACTCCGCCACCGGCACGTTGTGCTCGTTGGCAACGCGCACGTCATAAAGTCCGGAGCGACCGCTCTTGGTGCGCAGCACGGCGGTCGCGGTGAGGGTCTGCCCGGCGGCGGTGGGCTTCAGAAAGGTGATGTCGGCGCCCGACGCGAGCGTGACGTGGTGGTCGTCGTTGCAGGCGATCGCGAACGCCGTGTCGGCCAGAGCGAAGACGATCCCGCCGTGCGTCACGTCGAAGCCGTTCATCATGTCGTCCCGCAAGAGCATCGAGACGACCGCGCGGCCGGGCTCTGAGGCGTGCACGACCATGCCGAGTGCGGCCGATGCCCGGTCGTTCTCCATCATGGCCCCGTTGGAGGGCGGTAAAACTTCCGTCATGTGGTTCTCCTCATTGAGTTCCGCGGGCCGCAACGCATGGTTGTGGGGGTCGTAGGGAAACCATATACTAACTGAACGATCGGTTGGTAAAAGTTCGCCAAACCCAGGAGTCAACGATGACAATCCCGCCAGTTCCCTACGCTATCGCCCCGGACAGCGCCGCCACGGTGTCTGCCGAGGAACAGCAGTTCAACGACCTGATTGCCGCCGATTCGCGAATCGAGCCGCGTGATTGGATGCCGGACGGCTACCGCAAGACCCTCATCCGCCAGATTTCCCAGCACGCGCACTCCGAGATCATCGGGATGCAGCCGGAGGGCAATTGGATCACCCGGGCGCCCAGCCTGAAGCGCAAGGCGATCCTACTGGCCAAGGTGCAGGACGAGGCCGGCCACGGTCTCTACCTCTACTCCGCCGCGCAGACTCTCGGCATCAGCCGCGACCTGATGACGGACCAGCTCATCGCGGGCAAGGCGCGCTACTCCTCGATCTTCAACTACCCGAGTCCCACCTGGGCCGACATGGGCGCCATCGGCTGGCTCGTCGACGGCGCCGCGATCTGCAACCAGGTGCCGCTCTGCCGCGCGTCCTACGGTCCCTACGGGCGCGCCATGGTGCGCATCTGCAAGGAGGAGTCCTTCCACCAGCGGCAGGGCTTCGAGATCCTGCTCGAGCTGATGAACGGCACGCCCGCCCAGCGCGAGATGGCCCAGGAATCGGTCAACCGCTGGTACTGGCCGGCCCTGCAGATGTTCGGGCCGCCCGATGACGACTCGCCCAACTCGGCGCAGTCGATGGCCTGGAACATCAAGCGGTTCTCCAACGACGACCTGCGCCAGCGCTTCGTCGGAATGCTCGTGCCGCAGGCCAAGGTGCTCGGTGTGACGCTGCCGGACCCGGACCTGCGCTGGAACGAAGAAAAGGGTGCGTACGACATGGGCGAAATTGACTGGACCGAATTCCACGAGGTGCTCGCGGGCCGCGGACCGGCGAACGCCAGGCGCCTCCAGCGCCGCCGCAACGCGCACGACGAGGGTCAGTGGGTGCGTGAGGCTGCTGCCGCGTACGCCGCCAAGCAGGCCGTGAAGGCGGTCGCATAATGAGCGCTCCCGGTGCATCCGAGAAGGAGATCTGGCCCCTTTGGGAGGTTTTTGTGCGCTCCAGCCGCGGAATCAGCCACACCCACGTGGGTTCCCTGCACGCCCCCGACGCCACCCTCGCGGTGCGCAACGCGCGTGACCTCTACACCCGCCGCA
Organism: Cryobacterium sp. M23; assembly: GCF_002929655.1. NCBI lineage: Bacteria > Bacillati > Actinomycetota > Actinomycetes > Micrococcales > Microbacteriaceae > Cryobacterium > Cryobacterium sp. M23. The sequence continues at coordinate 70,976 of NZ_PJJV01000069.1, read as the reverse complement.
ATGAGGGCGTCTCGATCTGGGTCGTGCCTGCCGACGCGATCACCACGAGCGATCCGGATGCGAAGGGTGCCTTCTTCGAATCGCCCGCCGGCAAGAACTACCGCCACGCGAGCTACTACACGAAGAGCGAAGGGGTGAAGCACCTGTGAGCGACACCATCGAGCAGGACGGCCACGGCCACGTCGACGTCGACACGGTCCAGCTCTCCGCGGAACTGGTCGAAGCGGCATCCGTCGCCTCGCACGACGTGGCGGAATACGCGCTTTGGCTCGGCGACGACTCGCTCGTGCTGGCCCAGAACCTGGGCTGGTGGATCTCCCGCGCCCCGGAGCTGGAAGAGGACATCGCCCTCGGCAACATCGCCCTCGACCTGATCGGGCACGCCCGTTCCGTGTTGCACTACGCCGGGGCCGAATCCGGCCGAACCGAGGACGACCTGGCGTACTGGCGTGACGAACCCCAGTGGCGCTCGGCGCACCTGTTCGAGCAGCCCAACGGCGACTTCGCGCACACGATCGCCCGTCAGTTCATCGCGGCGCACTACCTGTTCGAGCTCTACAGCGCGCTGATGCAGTCGACGGATGCGACGCTCGCCGCGATAGCGGCCAAGGCCGTCAAGGAGGTCGACTACCACCGCGACCATTCCATCCAGTGGGTGCTGCGCCTCGCTCAGGGCACCGAGGAATCCCGCCGGCGCATGATCACCGGTCTCTCCGACCTATGGCCGTTCGTGGAGGAGCTCTTCGTCGACGAGCCGCTGATCGACCGGCTCGAGGGCGTCGCCGTGCGGCCGTCCTCCCTCCAGGCATCAGTCCTGAGCGCCATGTTCCCCGTGCTCGCCGAAGCCGAGCTCGAGGTTCCCCGCGGCTTCATCTCCTCCGGGGGCGGGCGCCGCGGCGACCACTCCGAGAACCTCGGGCCGCTGCTCGCCGAGATGCAGGTGCTGGCGCGGGCGCACCCCGGCGCGAAATGGTGACCGTGGCCTCCCTCGCCCGTCCGCGTCCGGGCGACGCGGCGTCGCAGAAGGCCTGGGATATCGCCGCCGAGGTCTGCGACCCGGAGGTCCCCGTGCTCACGATTGAAGACCTGGGAGTGCTCCGGTCGGTCGCCGTTTCGGCCGACGGAACCCACGTCATTCTAACGCCGACCTACAGCGGATGCCCCGCGATGGAGGCCATGCGCGACGACGTCCGGGCGGCCCTCACCAATGCCCACTACCAGAACGTCACCGTGGAACTCGTGCTCGCCCCGGCCTGGACCACCGACTGGATGAGCGAGGAGGGCAAGGCGAAGCTGGTCAGTTATGGCATCGCCGCCCCGACCGGCCACTCCGGCGTGCGCCCGACCGGCGCCGTCCGGCTCCAACTCGCGGTCAAGTGCCCGCGCTGCTCCTCACTGAATACGCGGGAACTCGCCCGCTTCGGTTCGACGTCGTGCAAGGCGCTCTACGAGTGCCGGGACTGCCTCGAACCGTTCGACTACTTCAAGGTGTTGTAACCATGGCCGCACTCAATCTGGGCAGTACCGATTCAGCCGTTCTCGACCCTGCCACCGAGCCTACGAAGCGCCGCGCCCGGTTCCACACCCTCGCCGTCGGCGAGGTGCGTCAGCTCACCCAGGACAGCGTCGAGGTGACCTTCCTGGTTCCCGAGGCGCTGCAGGGGGAGTTCGACTACGACCCCGGGCAGCACCTGGCGTTGCGCGCCACGATCGACGGCCGGGAGCTGCGCCGCAGCTACTCGATCTGTCGTCCGCACGCGCTCGGCTCGGTCAGCGTCGCGATCAAGCGCGACCTCGGCGGGGTCTTCTCCAGCTGGGCGAACACCGAACTCCGGGCCGGGGACCGCCTTGACGTGATGAGCCCGCAGGGCACGTTCACCACCGCGCTGGACACTCTGGACGACAAGCACATCGTCGGCATCGCCGCCGGCAGCGGCATCACGCCGCTGATGTCGCTCGCACACACCGTGCTCGAACGCTCGGAGACCTCCCGCTTCACGCTCGTCTACACAAACCGCACCGCGCTCGACGTGATGTTCCTCGACGAGCTCGCCGACCTGAAAGACCGGTACCCGGCCCGGCTGGCACTGCACCACGTGCTCTCGCGCCAGTCTCGCTCCTCCGCCCTGCTCTCCGGCCGGATCGACGAGGAGAAGCTGCGCCTAATGCTGGCCAGCATCATCCGTCCCGCCGCCGTCGACGAGTGGTTCCTCTGCGGGCCGTTCGAACTGGTGCAGTTGTGCCGCGACACGCTGGAGAGCGTGGACGTCGAGCCGGGCCACATCCGGTTCGAACTGTTCACGACGGGGGAGCCGACGCACGCGGTCGGCGACACCGGGCGGCCGGTGGTCGTCGGAATCGGCGACAAGACCTTCGAGATCGAGTTCACGCTCGACGGCGAGAGCGCCACGGTGACCACGCCCGTCAACGCGAAGGAGAGTATCCTGCACGCCGCCCTGCGTGTGCGGCCGGACGTTCCGTTTGCCTGCGCTGGGGGAGTGTGCGGCACCTGCCGCGCCAAGCTCGTCAGCGGTGACGTCACGATGACCGAGAATTACGCCCTCGAACCGAACGAACTGGCCCGCGGCTATGTGCTCACCTGCCAGTCGCACCCAACGACCGACCGGGTCGTCGTCGACTACGACGTGTAGCGCCACTCGCCCATCAGGTATGGCGCGCAAGCGCAGAAAGCGGTTCCCGTGATCGAGCTGTCCATCCGGGACGACGTGGCCTACGTCGTCCTGAACGCCCCCGACAAGCTGAACGCGCTCGACGAGGCCGGCCTGGCCGAGCTCGCTGCCGCATACGAGACCGCGGAGGCGGCCGGCGTGCGCGCCCTCGCGCTGCGCGGCGAGGGCCGCGCATTCTGCGCGGGCCGTGACATCTCGGGCGTCGACCCGCGCGACGACGATGTGATGGGTTTCCTGGGGGGACTCGTCACGCCGTTGTTGCAGCGGATGAGCGCCTTCCCGGCGCCCACCTTCGCCGCCGCGACCGGGGCCTGCCTCGGGGTTGGCCTCGGCCTGCTGATCGCCACGGATGTCGTCTACGTCGCCGACACCGCGAAGATCGGGTCCCCGTTCGCGAACCTCGGTGCCACGCTCGACTCCGGCGGCCATGCCCTGTTCGTCGACCGGCTCGGCGCGCACCGCACTCTCGACCTGATCTACTCCGGCCGGCTCATGTCGGGCGCGGAGGCCGTGGCCGCCGGCCTGTTCAGCCAGGCATTCCCGGCCGACGAGGTGACGGATGCCACGTCGACGGCCGCCCAACGGGCCGCACAAGGGGCGACTCAGGCGTTCCTCGCCAGCAAGGAGCTCGTGCGCGCCCTCCGGGACGACCGGCTCGGCCTCTGGCAGAGCGTCGCCGCCGAGAACCGGGCGCAGGCGGCCCTCTGCGACACCGCTGACTACCGCGAGGGCTTCGCCGCCTTCCAGCAGAAGCGCAAGCCCGCATTCACCGGCCGCGACTGACCCGTCGCGTCCCTGTCCTGGCCCGTCCCTGCCGCCCGCGTCGAACCAATTCGACGGAGATTCTGGGAAAAAGGCGGTTCCCGAAGGTTCTGGGGCCGTTTCGGGCAAAATCTCCGTCGAATTCGTTAGGGCCGGTCGCCGCGGTCGCCCGCAGCGACCACATCCGCAGCATCTGCCGACCAGGTCCGCGGCGCGGGTTCTACGCCGCTGCGCGGCTGGCACGCCACGCGCTTTGCGGCGCAGCACCCGCGTACCGCTCCTGGAGCGGGCGACGGATGCCGCTACGCGGCTGCGCCACCCAGGTAGGCGTTGTGCACCTCGGGGAGTTCCACGAGCTCGGCCGGGGTTCCCGTGAGGGCCACCCGTCCGCGGTGCATGACCACTGCCCGGTGCGCGATCTTGAACGAGGCGCGCACATTCTGTTCCACGAGGAGAACCGCGAGCTGCTTCTCGACGCAGAGCCGGGAGAGCACGTCCATGATCTCCGCGACCACCTTCGGCGCGAGGCCGATGGACGGCTCGTCCAGCATGATCGCCGTCGGGTTCGCCATCAGGCCGCGCCCGATCGCCACCATCTGCTGCTCGCCACCCGAGAGGGTTCCGGCGGCCTGACCCATCCGGGTGCGCAGCCGGGGGAACAGCTTGAGGATCGAGTCGACGTCGCCGTGGCCCTTCTTCGTCCAGGCACCCAGCATGAGGTTGTCACGCACCGAGAGGGTCGGGAAGCACAGCCGGTTCTCGGGCACATGGGTCAGGCCGAATCCGGCCATCTTCTCCGTGGGCTTCCCGGTGATCGTGCGACCCTCGAGGCTCACGCTGCCCCCGGTGGGCCGGATGAGGCCGCTGACGGCTCGCAGCAGGGTCGTCTTACCGGCCCCGTTCGAGCCCACCACAGCCACGATCTCCCCACGCGCCACCTCGAAGCTGACCTCGTGCAGCACCGCGAGCTTGCCATAGCCGGCGTCCAGTCCGGAAACGATCAGCGTCATGCGTGCTCCTCCAATTCGTTCAGTTCCGCTTCGGCCTCGTCGAGGTCCGTGCCCAGGTAGGCAACGACCACGGCGGGGTCATTGCGCACGGAAACCGGGTCGCCGTAGGCGATGAGCACACCGTCGTCGAGCACCGCGACATGGTCGGCGAGGGACATGACCTGCGCCACATCGTGCTCGACGAGCACGATCGTGAGCCCGGCGGTCCGCAGCCGCCGCAGCAGCTCGGCCATCACCTCGCGCTCAGCGCCGGATAGGCCGGCCATCGGCTCGTCGAGGAGGAGCAGGGCCGGCTCGGCGGCCAGAGCCCGGCAGACCTCCATGATTCGCTGCTTGCCGAACGACAGATCCGAGGCCGAGTCGTCCGCGGCATCCGAGAGTTTCATCGACTGCAGGATCTCGTAGGACGCGGCGCGGTGGGCGCTCTGCTCACCCGACTGCAGCCCCAGCATTCCGCGGAGGACGCCCGCGCTTCCCTTGCGGTACCTGCCCATGTACACGTTGCCGACGACATCCGTCGAGGTGAAGACCTGCAGGTTCTGGAACGTGCGGGTCAGCCCGTGCGCGGCGGCGACGTGCGGCTTGCGGCCGGAGATTACCTGGCCGAGGAACGTGACGGTGCCCTCGCTTGGGGTCAGTGCTCCGGAGATCATGTTGAAGCAGGTCGTCTTGCCGGCACCGTTGGGGCCGATCAGACCCAGGATGCTGCCGGCCGGCACGGTGAGGTTCACATCGTTGACGGCGACGACACCGCCATATCGTTTGCTCAGTCCCTCGAGGACGAGGATCGGCTCACCGGCCGCGACCGGGGTGCTGACCGCCGGGAGCTGCGGGATCGTCGTGTCATCCTCCGGGACGTGCGCATGCGCGTCGCCGGGTGGGCGCTTCCCGGTGAACGGCAACTTCTGCCACAGCGTGGTCGCCGCCTGGTGGAGGCCGCCGGGCAGGAGCAGGATCACCAGGATCAGGACGATACCGTAACCGAGCAACTGCACCTCTCCGGTGGCGCCGGGGAAGACGGCCGGGATGACGTCGCGCATGCCCTCGCCGAGGAATTGCACAAGGAAGGCACCCGCGACGGCGCCCCAGACCGATCCCAGGCCCCCGATGACGACCATCAGCAGGATCGAGACCGACAGGTGGAATTCGGCGGTGGCGGGGCTCACGATCGCGACCTGGTAGGCGTAGAACACTCCGCCGAGGCCCGCGAAGCCGGCGGAGAGCACGAAGACTTTCAGCCGCAGCGCATAGGTGTTGACGCCGAGGCTCTCGGCGGCGAGTTCGGAGTCGTTGACGGCCGAGAGGGCGCGACCGGCGCGGCTGTGGGTGAGGTTGAGGGCCAGGATGAGCCCGATCACCACGAACGGCGTCACGAACCAGAGGAAGAAGCCGCTGTTGTCGATCGGGATCCCGAGCACCGTGGGTCGCGAGATGCCGTAGATGCCCGTGGTTCGTCCGGTGACATCCCATTCGCGCACGCCGATCATCACGATGAAGCCGAGCCCCAGCGTCGCCAGCGCGAGGTAGTGGCCGCGCAGGCGCATCAGCGGAAGGCCCACGAGCAGGGCGACCAGCATCGCGGCGAGAACACCGACGGTGGCCGCCACCGGGCCGGGCAGATCGAGCTTCGTCAGCAGGATCGCGTGGGTGTACGCGCCGATCGCGAAGAACGCGGCCTGCCCGAGGCTGACCTGCCCGGCCAGACCCATCAGCAGGTTGAGCCCGATGGCCGGCAGGGCGAAGATCATGGCGAACACGACGATGTTCATGACCGAGGAACTTGCCGTGAAGGGGACCACGATCATCAGCGCGACGAGCACGCCGCAGCCGATCAGCGTGCTCTTGTTGTTCGCCCAGAAACGCGTGCGGAGGGAGCGCGTCCCGGCGAGGCTAGGTGTGGTTGCATGTGTCATTTCGCTACACCCTGACCGCTGTGGGCTTGAGAACGAGGCCCTGGGGACGGACGACGAGCACAAGGATGAGGATGAGGAAGGCGGCGCCGTCCCTCAGGCCGGACGAGACGTACCCGGCCACGTAGGCCTCGATCACGCCGAGCAGGAGAGCCCCGACGATCGCGGCACGAAAGGAGACGAAGCCGCCGAGGACGGCGGCGACGAAGCCCTTGAGGCCGAGCAGTACGCCGCCCGACCAGAGCGAGAGGTAGATCGGGGAAGCCACCACGCCGGCGACACCCCCGACGAAACCCGCAATCGCGAAGGCCAGCACTGACGCGGTGACCGGTGAGATCCCCACGATGCGCGCCGCAACGGGCTGCTCCGCACACGCCCGCAGGGCCTTGCCCCAGCGCGACTTCTCGTAGAAGAGCACGATTCCGCCGCCGACCACGACGAGGGCGCCGATCATCCAGAATTCCTGAGAACGGATGCTCACCCCGCCGATCAGGATGTTGGTCCCCGGGAACAGGGGCACCCCCTTGGCCTCGGGCCCCCAGGCCAGCAGCATGATCGCCTGCAGCAGAGTCGAGACGCCGAGGGTCAGGATGATGGACGTGAGCGGGGTCAGCTTCTTCACCCGCGCGATGATCAGCCGTTCCATCGCAATGGCCACCAGGGTCACCGAGAGGATGGCGACCAGGATCGCGAGAAGGAGCGGCATCCCGGCCGCGGCGAGCCAGGCACTCCCCAGTCCGGCCAGCATCGCGAACTCGCCCTGGGCGATGTTGATGACGTGGCGAACCGTGTAGACGGCGATCAGGCCGACGGCGAGCAGGGCGTACACAGAGCCCTGTGAAAGCCCTGCCACCGTCAACTGCAGGAAATCAGTGAGCACGATCAGTCCTTGAGGAGGTTCCAGCGACCATCCTCGGCCTCAGCCAGGATGAGGGCGGTGGCGTCGAGGCCGGAGTGGTTCTTCGCGGTCATCTGGAAGACTCCGGAGATCCCGGTCCACTGGGCGCTCTCGAGTTCGTCGCGCAGGGCATCCGCGTCGGTGCCGGCGGCCTCGATCGCGTTGACGGCGATGTGCCAGGCGTCGAACGCGTGGCCCGCGAAACCGGACGGCTGCTCGCCGTAGGCCGCGTTGTAGTCCGCCTGGAACTGCTCGATGACCTCGCGCTGGGTGTTGTCGGCCGCCAGCTGGTCGGCGACGAGCAGGCGCCCCATCGGGGCGATGACGCCGTTGGCGGCGTCACCGGCGGCGTCGAAGAATGCCTGGTTCGAGATGCCGTGCGAGTGGTAGACCGGCTTGTTCACGCTGAGCTGCACATAGGCCTTCTGGGCCAGGCCGGCCGAAGGATTGATGCCCCAGATGATGACGGCGTCGGAGTCCGAGCCGCGCACGTTGGTCATCTGCGGGGTGAAGTCGGTCGCGCTCGGCTCGAAGGCCTCCGTCATGACCAGGGTGATGCCGCGCTCGGCGCCGAGGTCTGTGATGTACTCCGCGACCCCTTCGCCGAAACCGCTCGCGTCGCGCACGAGGGCCAGCTTGGTGTAACCTTTCGTCTCGGCGTCGTCGAGGATGCGCTCGAGCACGACCACGTCGTTCTGTGCGGTCTTGAAGACCCACTTCGAGCCCTCGACGATGGCCACGTTGGCCGCGACGGAGATCATCGGGATCTTCGCGGCTTCCGCGATGGGGCGCATGGCCAGGCTGGGCCCGGTGCGTGAGGCACCGATGATGATGTCGACCTTGTCGCTCTCGATCAGCTTGCTCGTGGCCTTGGCCGCGCCGTCCTCGGTCGACTGGTTGTCGATGATGGTGAGCTCGACGTCGCGGCCGTCGATGCCGCCGTCGTCGTTGAGCTGCTTGGCCAGCATTGTGAGCGTGTTCTGCTCCGGCACGCCGAGGCTGGCGCCGACGCCGGTGACGTCGAGAACCGCGCCGATCTTGATCGGGCCGGCCTCCGCTGCAGGGTCTTCGTTGGCCGTTCCCCCCAGGTTCGAGGTGCTGCATCCGGCCAGCGCAAGGGCTGTGATAACGGCAATCGGCGCGATGAAACGCAGACGAGACTTCTTCATTGGAATCTCCTTCAGAGGAACAGATAATTAGTGACCGACCAGTCGTTCACTAATTCAGGTGTGGGCCTGACAGTACCGTGGCATCGCCGCGCGCGGCAAGGGTCCCGAGGCAGTCGTTCGTAACGAGTGGGTGACGGTGTCGGCGGTGAAAGGATGCCAGTCGGCGCCCGGTCCGTCAGGCCAGCGTGAGCATCCCGGCCGCGCCGAGGGCGAGCGCGAGGCCCAACCACTGCACCGGCGCGATCCGTTCCCGGAGCACCACGGCGGCGAGCAGGATCGTGCCGGCCGGGTACATTGCCGTGAGTACGCTCATCACGCTGAGGTCCCCGGCGCGCATGCCGAGCAGCAGCAACACATTGGCCACGACGTCGATCACGCCGCAGGCCACGGCCAGCCGCAGCCCGATGGTGAGCGTCGAGCGGGGCTGCGGCGCGGCATCCGTCACCGGTCTGAACGAGCCCGTCATCGGCGCGGTCGTCACCAGTGAACGTCGCCGCCGCAACGCGACCAGGGCGAGCAGCCCGACCACGGAGAACATGATCGCCGCATTCACCGCGCGGTTCATCACCAGCGGCACGAGCCCGCTGTCCGCCGGGGTCAGGTCGATCATCACCATGAAGGCGCCGATCATCGTGCCGGAGCCGAGGGCCATCAGCACGCCGAGCAGGCTCGGCCGCACGGCGCCGCGCTCGGGCACGAAACCCACGAGCACCACCGCCACGAGCGCCAGGCCGAGCGCCCAGTAGCCGATCGGGGCGAGGCGGTCGCTGCCGGCCAGCCCCACCGTCATCGGCACGACCGCCGACACCACGGCCGTGAGCGGAGAGAGGATGCTCATCGGCCCGATCGCGAGGCAGGCATAGAGCAGCGAGATCGCGATTGCGCCGCTGACTCCGGACAATCCGCCCCACAGCACGGCCGACGGCGACCAGACCCCCACCACAAACGGTAGGGCGAGCAGCAGGGCCACGAGCCCGGATGCCGCGGCGACGGCCGTCACGAGCAGGGAACTCATGCGCTTGGCGGCGAGCCCGCCAAGGAAGTCGGCACTCCCGAAGATGAGTGCGCCGGTGAGGCCGAGGACCGCGGTAAGCATAGAAAACGAGCTTAGCGAGTGGCCGGTATCCTAAAACCCACAACTGTGTGAGGCGGGGAGACAGGTCGCTGTGAAACGAGGGAACAGGGCGCGGCAGTGGGCAGCGCTCGCGCTGGGCGCCGCCGTGGTGGCCGCGGTGCTGGGGTGGTCCGCCGCCCCGGCGTCGGCCCACAACTCCGTGGGCGGGTCCTCCCCGGCCGCGGGGGCCGTCGTGACTGAACAGCCTTCGCTGTTCACCGTGACAACGAACGACGCCCTGCTTGACCTCGGCGGCGGGGGAGCGGGCAGCGGGATGCTCATCAGCGGGCCCGCGCGTGTGGCCACGCCTCTCTACTACGGTGACGGCTGTATCAGCCTGCTCGGCCCGACCGTCGAGACCAAGGCCCAGCTGGGCCAGCCGGGCGAGTACACGGTGACCTGGCAGGTGGTCTCGACCGACGGGCATCCGGTGTCCGGCGACTTCACCTTCACCTGGCAACCGGCCGCCGACCAGGCATTGGCTGAGGGATCCCCGGCCAAGCCGGTCTGCGCCGAGACCGCGGACGCCGCCGCGGATGCGGCTTCCCCGGATTCCACCGACACAAGCGCCGTCGCCCTCGCCGAAGCCCCCCTCGTCGCCGTCTGGATCGCCGCCGCCCTCGGTGCCGTCCTCCTCGCCGTGGCTGGATCCCTCCTCGCCATCCGCCGACGCGCGCCGCGCCCACCGAATCAGCCCGAGCAGCCCGACCAGCCCGCGTAGCCGACCCGCACCATCGGAGGGCGCAGGTAGAGTTGCCGGGTGAGTTGGAACGCCGAAATACCGTGGAATCCTGACGAGTTCGAACCACCCGACGAATTCGACGCCCCGCCACCGCCCGACGGCTATGCCGGCGGAGCCAGGGAGTGGGAACCTGCCCCGGACCTGGCGGGCCCGGCAGGCCGCGCTGGTGCCGGCGCATCCGCCCTTCGCGTACCCGCAACCCCGCCCCGCCGCGCCACCGCGAAGTTCGCGACGGCCGGCGAGGCCCTGCGCACGGTCTTCGGCTACGACTCCTTCCGCGGCGAGCAGGCCGCCATCATCGACCAGGTCATCAACGGCAACGATGCCGTCGTGCTGATGCCCACCGGTGGCGGTAAGAGCCTGTGCTATCAGATCCCCTCGCTCGTGCGGGAGGGCACCGGCATCGTCATCTCGCCGCTGATCGCCCTCATGCAAGACCAGGTCGACGCGCTCACCGCCGTGGGCGTGCGCGCCGCGTTCCTCAACTCCAGCCAGGACTCCGCCGCTCGGGGCACGGTCGAGCGCGACTACCTCGCCGGCAACCTCGACCTGCTCTACGTCGCCCCCGAGCGACTCTCCTCCGAGACCACCAAGCGTTTCCTCGACCGCGGCACCATCGCCCTCTTCGCCATCGACGAGGCCCACTGCGTGTCGCAGTGGGGGCACGACTTCCGGCCCGACTACCTGGCCCTGTCCGACCTGGCCGACCGCTGGCCCGACGTTCCCCGCATCGCTCTCACCGCCACGGCCACCGACGCCACCCATAAAGAGATCACCACCCGGCTACAGATGGGCGATGCCCGGCACTTCGTCGCCAGCTTCGACCGGCCCAACATCCAATACCGCATCGTCGGAAAGGCAGAGCCGCGCAAGCAGCTTCTGGCCTTCATCAAGGCCGAGCACCCCACGGATGCCGGCATCGTCTATGCCCTCAGTCGCAAGACCGTCGAGGCGACCGCCGAATTTCTGCGCCAGAACGGGCTCAACGCGCTGCCCTACCACGCGGGCCTCGACCAGGGGTTGCGCGCCCGCACCCAGTCCCGGTTCCTCCGTGAGGAGGGCGTCATCATCGTCGCCACGATCGCGTTCGGCATGGGCATCGACAAACCGGATGTGCGTTTCGTCGCCCACATCGACCTGCCCAAGTCCGTCGAGGGCTACTACCAGGAGACTGGCCGCGCGGGCCGCGACGGCCTGCCCTCCACCGGCTGGCTCACCTATGGCCTGCAAGACGTCGTGCAGCAGCGCCGCATGATCGACGAGTCGCCCGGCGACCTCGGCCACCGGCGCAAGCTCTCCGCCCACCTCGACGCCATGCTCGCGCTCTGCGAGACCGTCAGCTGCCGCCGGGTCAACCTGCTGCGCTACTTCGGCCAGTCCAGCGAGCCGTGCGGCAACTGCGACACCTGCCTCGAACCCCCCGTCGGCTGGGACGGCACCGTCCCCGCCCAGAAACTGCTCTCCACCGTGGTGCGCCTGCTGCGCGAGCGCAATCAGCGCTTCGGCGCCGGGCAGCTCATCGACATCCTGCGCGGCAAGGTGACCCCGCGCACCACTCAGCACAGCCACGACCAGCTGGCCACCTGGGGCATCGGTGCCGACCTCAGCGACCAGCAGTGGCGCGGCGTCGTGCGGCAGCTCCTCGCCCAGGGTTTCCTGGCCACCTCCGGCGAATACGGCACCCTGGTGCTGACGGATGCCGCCGCGGAGGTCCTCGCTGGCCGCCGCACAGTGGAGCTCCGCACCGAGCCCGAACGGGCCGCCCGCCCCGCGGCCGGGGCCCGCAAGAGCGCCGCGAAGGCGGCCGCGGCCGATCTCAGCCCCGAGCAGGAGACCCTGTTCGCGGCGCTGCGGGTCTGGCGCTCCGCCCAGTCCAAAGAGCAGGGCGTGCCGGCCTACATCATCTTCGGCGACGCAACCCTGCTGGCGATCGCCGCGACGAAGCCGGCCACCCTGGCCGACCTCGACGGCATCTCCGGCGTCGGTGCCAAGAAGCTCGACGCCTACGGCGCCGCCCTCCTCGAGGTCGTGTCCGCCGGAACCTGACGCCTCCCGTCCCGTCCCGGACCCAACCCGCGGCATCCCGCAGGACCGGGTAGAACTGAGTCATGGACTGGACCGAGTACTTCAACGCTCAGGCCGGTCGCCCACCGCGTGCGGTGCTGCTCCGTGCCCTCGATCTCCGTGCCCTCGATCTCCGTGCCCTCGATCTCCGTGCCCTCGACCTCCGTGCCCTCGACCTCCGTGCCCTCGACCTCCGCGCCGACGCGCCACCGGCCCCACCCGGCACTGCGATCGACTTGGGCTGCGGTGCGGGCACCGAGACCCGGCACCTGCTCGCCGCCGGCTGGACCGTACACGCGTTCGACGCCGACCCGGGCTCCGAGGCCAGGGTCCGGACGGGCCTTCGCGCCGCGGAGCAGTCCCGCCTGGTCTTTCACCGGTCCCGCTTCGAGGATCTCCCCGAGTTGCCCGCCGCAGACCTCGTCTATGCGGGGTTTTCCCTGCCCTTCTGCGACCCCGCGGTGTTCCCCGACCTGTGGGCGGGCATCCGCGCGGCGCTGAAGCCCGGCGCCTGGTTCGCCGGAGAATTCTTCGGTCCCCACGATGAATGGGCCGGCCGCGCAGACATGAACTTCCATGATCGCGGCCAGGTCGAGGCGCTCCTGGCCGGTCTGCACGTCGTCGGCCTCGTCGAAGACGACCGCCCCGGTCAGTCCGCATTCGGCCCTCGCTACTGGCACCTCTTCCACGTCACCGCCCGCACCCCGACGACCTGTGCCCCGACGAATTCGACGGAGATTTTGAGCTAAAGCCACGTTTTGGGCTTGTTTTAGGGCTTCTAGGGCAAAATCTCCGTCGAATTCGTTAGGAGCGGCCGGGCCGTCGCTCCGGCAGAGGTGGTGCCCCGTTTGTGGGTAACGGTGCCGTCAGACCCTTTACCGCTGTGGAAACCTACAAGACGAATGCCGGGCGGAGCCTCCTTCGTTGTAGGCCCGTCACGCACTATTTCCCTGCTTCGTGAGAGCCGCCTAGCGTGTAAGAAAATTTCGAGTTCGCGCGAAGACGAAGGACCAATGATGGTTGACACTGCTCAGCGCTCCAACAGCACTACCCCCGCCAAGACGGAGAAGACCCGCGCCAAGACGGACAAGAAGACGGACGCGACCCTGGCCACGACTGTCGCCGTCACGCCCCCCGTGGCGCCCGGCGTCGACACCGGCCCCGTCATGATCGCCGGCCAGGCCGGTGCCCCCACGGTCAACATCGAGTCGCTGCACCGGCAGCTGCTCGGCACCTGGGCCGACGTGCGCCTGCGGGCGCGCGAGCTCACGGCCAAGCCCGAACTGCAGCGCATCGAGGGTCAATCCATGGCCGAGCACCGCGAACGCGTGCTGGGCCAGCTCCTGATCCTGGCCGAGAACGGGCACGTGCACCGCGCGTTCCCGACGCACCTGGGCGGCGCCGACGACCACGGCGGAAACATCGCCGGGTTCGAGGAACTCGTCACCGCCGACCCCAGCCTGCAGATCAAGGCGGGCGTGCAGTGGGGTCTGTTCGGCGCGGCCGTGCTGCACCTCGGCACCAAGAAGCACCACGACGCCTACCTGCCGGGCATCATGACCATGCAGGTCCCGGGCGTCTTCGCGATGACCGAGACCGGACACGGCTCGGATGTCGCGGCCATCGGCACGACTTCGACCTACGACCCTGCCACGCAGGAATTCGTTATCGACACCCCGTTCCGCGCGGCGTGGAAGGACTACCTCGGAAACGCCGCGAAAGACGGCATCGCCGCCGTTCTCTTCGCCCAGCTGATCACCGCGGGCGTCAACCATGGAGTGCACGCATTCTGGGTGCCGATCCGCGACGAGGCCGGGGATTTCCTCCCCGGCATCGGTGGCGAGGACGACGGCCTCAAGGGCGGCCTCAACGGCATCGACAACGGGCGGCTCCACTTCGACGGGGTGCGCATCCCCCGCGAAAACCTGCTCAACCGCTATGGCGACGTCGCCGAGGACGGGACCTACACCAGCCCGATCTCCAGCCCCGGCCGCCGCTTTTTCACCATGCTCGGCACCCTCGTGCAGGGCCGCGTCTCGCTCGACGGCGCCGCCACCCAGGCTTCGGCGATGGCCCTCACGATCGCCATCACCTACGGCAGCCAGCGCCGCCAGTTCAACGCCGGTAGCGACACCGACGAGGAGGTCATCCTCGACTACCAGCGCCACCAGCGCCGTCTGCTGCCGCGCCTGGCCACGACCTACGCGCACACGTTCGCCCACGACGAGTTCCTGGTCAAGTTCGATCAGGTCTTCAGCGGCCAGGCCGACACGGATGCCGACCGGCAAGACCTCGAAACCCTCGCCGCCGCCCTCAAGCCGCTCTCGACCTGGCACGCTCTCGACACCCTGCAGGAGGCCCGCGAAGCCTGCGGCGGCGCCGGATTCCTGGCCGAGAACCGGCTGGTCGGCCTGCGCGCCGACCTGGACGTCTTCGCCACCTTCGAGGGCGACAACAACGTGCTCCTGCAGCTCGTCGCGAAGCGTCTGCTCACCGACTACAGCCGCAAGTTCGCCTCAGCCGGCCCGGGCGTGCTCGCCCGCTACGTCGTGCAGCAAGCTGCCGGCCGCGCCTACCACGGTACCGGGCTCCGCACCCTGGGCCAGGCGGTCTCCGACTTCGGCTCCACCGCTCGCTCCGTGGGCCACCTCCGCGACACCGCGGTGCAGCGGGAGCTGCTCACCGACCGGGTCGAAACCATGATCGCCGAGATCGCGGGCAAGCTCCGCTCGGCCGGCAAGCTGGCACCGAAGGATGCCGCGGCCCTCTTCAACGCCAACCAGGACCAGCTGATCGAGGCGGCCCGTTCGCACGGCGAGCTGCTGCAGTGGGAGGCGTTCACCCGGGCGGTCGAGACCGCCGAAGACGCCGGCACGAAGCAGGTCCTGACCTGGCTGCGCGACCTGTTCGGCCTCGGGCTGGTGGAGAAGCACCTGGCCTGGTACCTGATCCACGGGCGCCTGTCGGCCAAGCGGGCACAGTCGGTCACGGCCTACATCGACCGCATCATCGCCCGGCTCCGCCCCCACGCCGTCGACCTGGTCGACGCCTTCGGTTACAGCCAGGACCACCTCCGGTCGGCAATCGCCAGCGGTGCCGAGCAGGAGCGCCAGAACGAGGCCAGGGACTACTACCAAACCCAGCGTTCCAACGGCACCGCTCCCCGCGCCGAGAAGGCTCCCGCCAAGAGGTAGCCCCGATCCGGTGGAGAGTGCCCGTTCCGCCGGCCGCTCTCTACCGGAACGGGCACCCTCGTGTCGTACCCAGGTACGAGGCCGGCGGGCGCACAAGCGTCCGCTGGGCCGATGCGTGCAGCATCCGTCCCCCGTAACGTCGATGACGGGCCGATTTCACACGGTGAGACCGGCCCCACCGATGTACAACGAGGAGACGGATGATTCAGGCACAGTCCCTGACCAAACGGCACGGCGGCAAGACCGCGGTCGACGCGATCGACTTCACCGTGCAGCCCGGCAAGGTGACCGGCCTGCTGGGTCCGAACGGCGCCGGCAAGAGCACCATCATGCGCATGATCGTCGGACTGGACCGGCCGACCGCCGGCTCGGTCACGGTCAACGGCAAGCATTACAGCGAGCACCGGGCGCCGCTGTGCGAGGTGGGCGTGCTGCTCGACGCGAGGGCCGTGCACACCGGCCGCTCGGCCCGCAACCACCTGCTGGCCCTGGCGGCCACCCACGGCATCCCGGCCGCCCGGGTCGACGAGGTGATCGAGCTCACCGGGATTGGAGCCGTCGCCCGCACGCGCGTCGGCGGCTTCTCCCTCGGCATGGGCCAGCGCCTCGGCATCGCAGCGGCGCTGCTCGGCGACCCTGCGGTGCTGATTCTCGACGAGCCCGTCAACGGGCTCGACCCCGAGGGTGTGCAGTGGGTGCGCCAGCTGATGCGGCACCTCGCCGCGGAGGGCCGCACCGTGCTGCTGTCCTCGCACATGATGAGCGAAATGGCTCTCACGGCCGACCACCTGATCATGCTGGGCCGGGGAAAGGTGATCGTGAATGCCCCGGTCTCCGAGATTATCGGCATGGCCGGCACGCACCGGGTGCGCGTGCGCACCCCTCAGTCCGCCCAGCTCGCGGCCCTGCTCGCCCAGCCCGACGTCACCGTCACCACCGGAGAGCCGGACCTGCTCGAGGTAGCCGGTATTTCGGCCGGTGACATCGGCGAACAGGCAGCCGCCGCCGGCATCGTGCTGCACGAGCTGACCGGCGTGAGCGCGTCACTGGAAGAGGCTTACCTGGCCCTGACCCAAGACGAGGTGGAGTACCGCGCCAGCGGCTCCGCGCAACTGCAGGAGGCATGACGATGACCGAGACAACCGCGACCAAGACGCCCGCGCCCGCTGCTTCCTCCTCCCCGGCCGCGGACGGCACCGTGCCCGGCGCCGCATCCGCTGTGCACGACCTGAGCGCGGCGGGCCTGCTGCGGTCGGAGTGGATCAAGCTGCGCAGCGTGCGCTCGACCGCCTGGTCGTACGCCCTGCTCGTATTGGTCTCGCTCGCCCTCGCGGCGGTCATGTCCTCGACGCTCGACCTGCAGGGTGCGGACGCCTCGATGATCCCCGCGGCCGACCAGGCGACCTTCATCGCCCAGACCGCGACATTCGGGGTGTTCTTCGGCCAACTCATCGTGGCCGTCCTCGGCGCGCTGACCATCAGCGGCGAATACTCCACCGGCATGATTCGGTCCACGTTGACAGCGGTGCCGCGGCGGCTGCCCGCCCTCGCGGCGAAGGCCGCCGTGCTGTTCGTCACGACCTTCGTGGTTGGGCTGGCCGCCAACCTCGGTTCCTATCTGGTGGCGTCGCTGGTGCTTTCCCGGCAGGGCTTGGGCGTCAGCATCGCGGATCCAGCCGTGTTCCTGCCGGTACTCGGCGGTGCGCTCTACCTGGCCCTGATCGCGGTCTTCGCCCTCGGCATCGGCACCATCGTGCGCAGCGGGGCCGGCGGCATCGCGGTCGTGCTCGGCATCGTGCTGTTGCTCCCGATGGTGTTCCAGGTGATCGCTGCCCCGTGGGCCGCCGCGGTGCTGCCGTATCTGGTGTCGAACGCGGGCATCAACATGTTCGGGTTGATGTCGTTCAGCCCGGTGCCGATCGAATGGTGGGTCAACCTGCTGGTGGTGCTCGGCTGGCTCGCGGTCAGCTTGGTCGGTGCCGCTGTGGTGTTGAAGCGGAGGGACGCGTAGAGTCCTCTGAATGACCGAATCACTCCTCGCCCTCGGTCGGCCGCTTGTGCCGACCGAGGGCGAACTGCGTCTGCCGACACCGCCGGGGGTGGCCGGGCGGTTCTGGGCGCGGCATCCGTGGCTCAGCGATGCGCTGGTCGCGAGCGCCTATTTCGTGCCGATGGCCGTCGTCTTCCTGATCGACCTGACACGGCAGGCCGGGCCCGGACTGCCGCCGCAGGCCATCATCACCGCCGCGGTGGTGATGGTCATCACGGCCGCACTGCTGGTCCGGCGGCATGCCCCGCTTCTCGTGCTCGGGGTGACCTGCGCAGGACTGGTCGTCGCTTTCCCCGGCCAGGGCGACACCCTGCCCGTGCTGATCGCGCTCTACACCGCCGCGGTCTACCGTGGCGTGCGAAGCGCCTGGTTCGGCCTCGCCGTGGCGATCGGCATCGGCGCCCTGGGTGCTTTTCTGGGCGCGAGCAGCTACGCATCCTGGCTTGCGGTCGCCTCCCAACCCGCGGTCCTCATGCTCGCGGCCACCCTGATCGGCGTCACGGTCGGCGATCGCAAGCGTTATGTGGCCGCGCTGGTCGAACTGGCCGCACAGCTGGCCCGAGAGCGCGACCAGCAGGCCCAGCTCGCCCGCATCACCGAACGCGGGCGCATCGCCCGGGAAATGCACGACATCATCGCGCACAGCCTCTCGGTCATGGTCGCGCTCGCCGACGGCGCCGACGCGCTGCTTGTCAAAGACCCGGAACGTTCGCGCGCTGCGCTGCGCGAGGTGTCCCGGACCGGCCGCGGCTCGATGTCCGAGATGCGCCGGCTGCTCGGCGTGCTGAGTGAGGGTCCTCAGGAGCAGGGCGACCCCGAGGGGACGGATGTCCCCCTCCGGCCCCAACCCGGCGCCGACCAGCTCGTCGACCTGGTCGAATCGTTCCGCGCCGCCGGACTGCCCGCCCGGCTGGAACTCACCGGGCGCATTCCCGGGAGCCAGGGTCTGCAGTTGACGGTCTACCGGATCGTGCAGGAATCGCTGACCAACGCGCTGCGGTATTCGGCGCATCCGACCGCGGTGACCGTGCGACTGACCCGGGTGCCGGGGCGGCTCGAAGTGGTCATCGCCGACGACGGCCGGAACGCGTCGGCCACATTGCCGTCGTCGGCTGCCGGGCGGGGCATCATCGGGCTGCGTGAGCGCGTCGCGCTCTACGACGGCACCCTCGTGGCCGGGTGCCGTCCCGGCGGCGGCTGGCAGGTGCGCGCGACGATGACGGTCGACGAGACGGGGGAACGGGCATGACGCCGATCCGGATTTTGCTCGTCGACGACCAGACGCTGCTGCGCACGGGCTTCCGGATGGTGCTCGAGGCCGAGGACGATTTCACCGTGGTGGCCGAGGCCGGCGACGGCGCCGCGGCGATCGCACTCGCCGCCGACCTGCATCCCGACGTCATCCTGATGGATGTGCGGATGCCCGGGATCGATGGCATCGAGGCCACCCGGCAGATCACCACCGCGTGCCCTGACAGCCGGATCATCATCCTCACCACCTTCGACCTCGACGAGTACGCCTTCGGTGGCCTCCGCGCGGGCGCGCGGGGGTTCCTGCTGAAAGACGCCCAGCCCAGTGAACTTGCCGCAGCCGTCCGGGCCGTGGCCTCGGGCGACGCCTCCGTTTCGGCGCGGGTGACCCGGCGCATGCTGGACCTGTTCGGATCCAAGCTCCCGGGGGTCGATCCGGGGGCCGGCGAGGCCGAAGCGGATGCCGACGCCGGCCGGATCGGCCTGCTCACCGAGCGGGAGCACGAGGTCTTCCTCGCGGTCGCAGAGGGGTTGTCGAACCCCGAGCTCGCCGACCGGTTCTTCCTGTCCGAGTCCACCGTCAAGAGCCACGTCGGACGCATCCTGGCCAAGCTCGAGCTGCGTGACCGAGTGCAGGTCGTCATCCTCGCCCACCGGCTCGGCCTCGTCACTCCGTGACCGGCCCGATTCTGCGCCGGTGCACCCGGCGAATAGGCTCGGGGGTATGCGCACCTTCTATCCCGAGATCGAACCCTATGAAACCGGACTTCTCGAGGTCGGTGACGGGCAGACCATCTACTGGGAGGCATCCGGCAACCCGGACGGCAAGCCGGCCGTCTACCTGCACGGCGGACCGGGCGGCGGGTCGAGTCCGAAGCAACGCCGCGTCTTCGACCCGGACAAGTACCGCATCATCCTTCTCGACCAGCGCGGCTGCGGCCAGAGCACGCCGCACGCGAGCGCGGCGGACGCCGACCTCAGCACCAACACCACCTGGCATCTCGTTGCCGACCTGGAGAAACTGCGCGAGCACCTCGGCATCGAGCGCTGGCTGGTCTGCGGCGGGTCCTGGGGCAGCACCCTCAGCCTGGCCTATGCCGAGACGCACCCGGACCGGGTCACCGAACTCGTGTTGCGGGGCATTTTCACGCTGCGCCCGATGGAACTCGACTGGTTCTACGAGGGCGGCGCGTCGGCGATCTACCCGGACCTCTGGGAGAGCTTCATCGCCCCGGTTCCGGTGGAGGAGCGCGGCCACCTGATCAAGGCCTACAAGCGCCTGCTGCACGACCCCGACCAGTACGTGCGCGAGCGGGCCGGCGTGGCCTGGTCCACCTGGGAGTCCTCGACCATCACGCTGCTGCAGCAACCCGACACGATCGCGCGTTTCACCGAGCCGGCGTTCGCGGTGGCCTTCGCCCGGATCGAGAACCACTACTTCACCAACTCGGGCTGGTTCGAGCCGAACCAGCTGATCCGCGACGCGGACCGGCTGAAAGACATTCCCGGCGTCATCGTGCAGGGCCGCTATGACATGTGCACCCCCGCGTTCACCGCCTGGGAGCTGCACCAGAACTGGCCAGAGGCCGATTTCAGGCTGATCCCGGATGCCGGTCACTCCTTCGACGAGCCGGGCAACCTGGACGCGATCATCGAGGCGACGGACCGCTTCGCGGCCTGAGGCCGGCGCGACGAACGAGGTCCAACACCCTGCGAATCTGGGCTACTTTGTGTTGGGCACACTGACTTACTGACTCACTGCCGACAATTCGAAGCTGTGGCTGGGAGTCGACCGGTAGTTGGAGTGCACCTCCACCGCGATGACGTTGGCTCCGGTTGTGAAAGCCGACCCGGGAACGCTGACTGTAACCGGATTGGCGACCGCGCTGGTCGCAGATACCGCCATATTGGCGTAGGTCGTCGATGTCACCGCGCCGGCGTTGATGT
This sequence comes from Cryobacterium sp. M23, assembly GCF_002929655.1. Classification (NCBI taxonomy): domain Bacteria; kingdom Bacillati; phylum Actinomycetota; class Actinomycetes; order Micrococcales; family Microbacteriaceae; genus Cryobacterium; species Cryobacterium sp. M23. The sequence goes on along the minus strand of NZ_PJJV01000069.1, from coordinate 50,175 downwards.
TCCTACGCAGCACTTCCACGCCGTTGACGTAGACGACGATGCCGTCGTCAGCACGCGTGGTCAGCGTCATCATCGCCACTTTCGTCACGTCGGCAACGTTGAAGGATTTGCGGTAAAACGACGTGAGCGGCCTGGGTTCGGGGGAAGTAAGGGTCGTGCCCAATTGAGCATGGCCCCAACCGAGCGGTGCTGCACCGGTCGACCACGTGGATGCGTCGTACCCCGGCGCTTGCCAACCGGCCGGAGGAGCCGTTTGGCTGAACGAGTAGGCCCAGGTCGCACCGGTGTTGACGAATGTCACCTGCTCCGGCTGCGGCTCGGCCGGGGCAGCGACCACGGCGGCAGGCGTGCTGGCCGACCAGTTCCCGGTGCCGTCGGCTGCCCGCACGAAGTACTTCGTTCCCGCATCCGCTGCGGGCAAGGTCACCGTGCCGGCTCCCGTCGTCGCGACCACTCGGTCGTGACGCAGCACCTGGTAGGACACCGCACCTCGGTTATCCGTGGAGCCAGTCCATTTCAGCACGTCGCCCGTGCTGGAGGGCGTCACCGACAAACCGGAGGGAGTACTCGGAGCCTGCGTGTCGTTGTGAGCGAAGCGCACAAAACCGCCCGACCACTGCTTGGCCAAGGTTGACCTGACCGATGCGGAATAGTCACCACCGAACCAGGTGACACCGGTCGAATCGTTGAACAGCGCCCATGCGCCGGCGCCGGCGCGCTGGCTGACGATCGGGCTGAACTGCGTCGCGGGCTTGCCGGTGGCGTTGTCCCATGCTCCAGCGCTGCTGATCTTCGTGGCCTGGGTCCAGTCCGTGCCGATCGATGGCCACCGCCGGGCACCGGAATAGTTCGTGTAGAAGCAGTGGCAGCCGGCGTAAACCGTCGTCCCGTCACTGGAGATCGCCTGGAAGTCACCGCCCGACTTGCCGATGTTGGTGCTTGTTTCGGTCATTCCCGCCCGGTCGTAGCTGTACAGATTGTGCTCGGATCCGCCGATCCACACTTTCTCGCCGACTTCCTTGACCGCCTGCTGGTAGTTGGCGGTGCTGGAGTGGTCGATCGTCCAGGGGATGACTGACGTGTCGACTGCGCTCAGCGCCGCTCCCTTGTCGGCTGGCGTCGTCTTCGAAGCGGTGAAGTAGCCCGCGAAATAGACTCGGTCTTTTTTCGGCGATGCATCCAGTGCGATCACCGAGCCGTTAAATTCAGGATTCCAGGTGCGGTCGGGAGTACCATTCGTGACCGAAACGCGGCCTCCAGCTCGAACGTAGACCGGACTCGTGACAGACCCGCCGGTCATGTGGGTGAACGTGCCGCCGACGTAGAGCCACGAGTCCTGCACGTCCAGGGCGCGGACGATCGGCACCCCTCCGCTCAGGCTGTTGGTGATCGTCGTCGTAAAGGTCGTGTCAGTGGCGCCGGTCGTGGGGTTGAGGACGACCAACCCGGCCCGGGGCGCTCCGTTGACCTGAGTGAAGAAACCACCGGCCGCGACCCGACCGTCGGGAAGCACTGCCAGCGCCTTGATTTGCTTGTCGAAGGTCGGTCGGAACGACGTAATGAATTCTCCGGTCCGCACGTCGAAAGCCGCCAGGTAGGACTGTGCGACCTGGCTGCCGCCCGCGGCCGTCTTCTGCACAGTGAGGAAGTTGCCGCCGACATAGACGACCCCGTTCCCTTCAGCGAATGCCGACACCTCGACGCTGCCCTCCACCGTGTTGGGTCCTGCGCCGAGTCCGCTGACTCCCCACCCCGTCGGCAAAGCGAAGCTCTCAGCGGAGCCCGGCTTTTCGGACTTGGCCGTCCCGGTGTCGGGAATGGCGCTGTAGATCGTGGAACTCATCATCTGCGGGCGAAGGTAGACCTGCGTAAAGGGCCGAGGGTTCCCCGCGGTGCTGCTGGGCGCCCACATGTAACTGGCCGGATCGGCCGACCCGCGCGCGCCGGTCCCATACCCGAACCCGGCCTTCCACCCCTGATTGGCTCCGGTCACCGTTTCGATGCGGTCCAGCTGGTTCCCCGCGCCGAAGGCGCTGGTCTGCCCGCCGGAGCCCGAGGAGGAGCCGATCCGCCAGACGGCAACCCGTTGCTCATTGTTGAACATCCACGACCACTCATCGCGCGGTGAGGAGAACGTGAATCTGCTTTCCTGCCACGCCGTGCCGTCGAGGTTGGCGGCGCGACGCAGTCGAATGCCGTCTGGCAGCGATTTCACCGGCTGTCCATTGAGGAGCGCTCCGATCACTCCGGTCGAGAGCTGCCGGGGTGCGAACGCCGCCTGGCCGGTCACCGAGCCGCGAACCTCAGCCGTCGTTCCCTGTCCCTCATTGGCCTCGGACCAACCATCCCTGCCCCGGCCGACCAGCACCCAACCGCCACCATCGGTGTCCTGGTCGCAGTGGAACTGCGCGGCTGATCCCAGCTTGGGGGTGTTCAGCCAGTACACGCCGCTGGGGGCTGCCGGCGTCAATTGCTTGATCTCCCAGCACGACGCAGCCGCTGTGGCCTGCGAGAGCCCGTCGGGGGAGGCCACCGCAGCGCCGGCGCTCACCGGCGTCAGGAGCGAAGCCGCAACCAGCCCTGCTGCGGCGAGAATGCCCAGCCGTCGGGCCATCGAGCGGCGAGCGCCGACCAGCCGGGAGGAGGAACGCTGCCCGTTCGATGGGTCAACGCGTGGGCTGGAATGCGTGGGCAAGCCGCGGCGCGGCGATTGTGGCGAATTCACCGGGTGATCTCCTGCAATTCGGGTGACAGGGACAAATTCGGACGCCGACAGCACCCGGTTGCGAGACGCACAACATGAGCAAGAATCAGCAATACGCGCAGGCTAGCCCGGTTGTCGAACCTTGATAAGCCCCCCAGGGGGTCTGCTCAGCGCCGGATGCTCGAGCGTCAGGGAGTTCGGGACGAATTGTTGCCGGCGGTGCGGGGGGCTTGTCCCAGCTGCCTCAGCTTCACGTACTTGCGCCGCATCGAAATCAAGGTGTGCACCAGGTTTGTGGCGAACATTGCGGTGTAAACGATGATGAACAGAGGAGGGAAGCCCCACCCGAGGAAGGTCCAGCAAAAGGTTCCAGTATCGGTGGGCAGCAGGAGGAACGACCGGGCCGTTCCCGCCGTGGGCGTGGGCACAGGGTGCTGCTTGACCAGTTGCTCGGCAAGGATCTGGCTCATGAACTCAACCACGCTGACAAGGCAATAGCCCAGTGCTACCGCGAGCACCCAGGATGGCTGGTCCTGATTCCACAACCCGACCAGCACCGCCAGGTGGATTGCGGGGGTTCGCAGGGCGTCCACCACGTGGTCCAGCCACTCTCCGGCCGGACTGCCCGCTCGCTGCAGGCGGGCCACTTGGCCATCCGCGGAATCAAGGAGGTACCCGGTTGCGAGCAGGGCCGCAACGGCAACGCCCAGCCACGGCTGGGGGTCAACCAGCATCAGGAGCATGATCGCCGCGAGGGAGAAGGTGGCGCTGAGCGCTGTGACGGCGTTCGGCGTCCAGTGATACGCATAGGCTGTTGCTGCCGCGTAGCGCCCGAGGCGCCGATTCACCCAGCGAGTGTATGCAGGCACACCGTTCCCGGGTTTCTGGGCGCGGTCCAGGCCGGTGAATGCTTCGTGATAACGGCGTAGTCGGTTGCGGCCGGGCCGAGACCAGCCTGCGTCGCGCTCCTGCGCTGTAACTGTTGCTTTCATTCCACCTGTATAGCCCGGCTTGTTCATTGAGTCACTGCTGACAATTCGAAGCTGTGGCTTGATGTCGCACGGTAATTGGAGTGGACTTCGGCGGCGATGATGTTCATTCCGGATACGAAGGATGAACCGGGAACGGTGACGGTGACGGGGTTGGTGACTGCTGCCGAAGCAGATACGGCGGTGTTGGCGTACGTCCCAGCTGTCACCGGTCCGGGGTCGAGGTTCCTGCGCAGCACCTCAACGCCGTTGACGTAGACGATGATGCCGTCATCGGCGCGCGTGGTCAGGGCAACCGACCCCAGCGTCGAGACGTCGGCGATCGTGAACGACTTGCGGTGGTAGGACGTGAGTGGCTTTGGGTCGGCCGCGGTCAGCGTCGTTCCCAGCTGGGACTGTCCCCAGCCCAGCGGTGCTGCCCCGGTCGACCAGCCCGACGAGTCGAACCCGGTCGTGTTCCAGGTGCTGGGCGGTGCTGTGGCGTTGAAGTGATACGACCACGTCGATGCGGTTGCGACCAGCGTGCTGCCTACGGCGGGCGGTGGGGGCTCTGCGGTCCCTGACCCGGCGGTCACGGCGGCAGTGCTCGCGGACCGGTTGCCACTCAAGTCCGTAGCGCGCACGAAATACTTCGTGGTGGACAGGGCGGACGGCAGGGTCACCGATCGGTTCATTGTGGCCGCGACGACGCGGTCGTTCCGCAGGACCTCGTAGGTGACACTCCCCCGGTTGTCCGAAGAACCGGCCCAGTTCAGGGTCACCCCGGTGCTCCCCGCGGATGCGGTGAGCGAGAACGGCGCCGTGGGCGCCGTGGTGTCGTTGCGGGCGAAGCGCACGAACCCTCCGGCCCACTGCCTGACCCAACCCGACCTGACGGAAGCGGTGAAGTCGCCGCCGGCCCAGGTGACACCGGTCGAGTCGTTGAACAGCGCCCAGGCGCCGGCGCCGTTCCGCTGGCTCAGAGTGGGGCTGAATTGGGCCGTGTATGCGCCGGTGGTGCTGTCCCACCCGCCCAGCGAGTTGATCTTCGCAGCCTGCGTCCACGCCGTCCCGACGTTCGACCAGGTCCGCGCACCCACGTAGACCGTGTGGAAGCAGTGGCATCCTCCGTACACGGTGGTGCCGTCGGAGGAGATCGCCTGGAAGTCGCCGCCGGACTTGGTGATGTTGGTGCTCAGTTCGGCCATGTTCGCGCGATCGTAGCTGAAGAGCATGTGCTGGGCTCCGCCGATCCACACCCGGTTGCCCACCTCCTTGACAGCCTGTTGGTAGTTGGCCGTGGCGTTTGCGAAGTTGATCGTCCACGGAACCACCGATGCGGTGTCTGTGGTGATCGCGGCTCCCTTGGCGGCGCTGGTCCCGCGAGAAGAGGTGAAGTATCCGGCGTAGTAAACCCGGTCGCCCCGGCTGGATGCGTCCAGCGACACGACGGTTCCGTTGAACTCTGGATTCCAGCTGGCGGGGGCTCCGGTCGACACGGACACCCGACCTGCCGACCTGGCGTACAGCTGCGTGGACCCGCTCGCCAGGTGCGTGAACTCGCCGCCGAGGTAGAGCCAGCTGCCTTGGACGTCCAGGCTCCGGACCGCGGGGACGCCGCCGGACAGGGTGTTGACAACGCCCGTCGTGAAGCTCGTGTCGGTGGCACCTGTAGCGGGATTGAGCACGACGAAACCCGGGGAGGATCTGCCGTTGACTGTGGCGAAATAGCCCCCGGCGGCGACTCTTCCGTCGGGGAGCACCGCGAGTGACTTCACCTGGTTGTCGAACGTGGGCCGGAAGGTGGAGACCCACTCTCCGGTTTGAGCATTGAAGGCAGCCAGGTAGGCCTGGGCGACTTGACCGGTCCCGCTGGAGGTACGCTGCACTCTGGTGAAGTTTCCGCCGACGTAGACCAGGCCATTGCCCTCGGCGAATGCCGAGACCTCGTTGCTTCCCTCTTTCGTGGAGGGGCCGGCGCCGAGGCCGGCGACGCCCCAGACGGTCGGAAGGGCGAAGCTCTCGGCAACGGGGGCGATCTCCCGTTTCGGTGTGCCCGAATCAGAGATGGCGGCGAAGATGTCGGAACTTCGGAACTGGGGGCGAAGGAACACCTGGGTGAAGGGCCGCGCATATCCCGCGGTTGAGCTGGGTGCCCACAGGTAACTGGATGAAGCCGTCGAACCACCTGTTGATGAGCCGAAGCCGAAACCGTTCAACCAGTTTCCATGAGAGGCGTCCGCAAAGGTTTCGATCCGGTTGAGGCCGGTTCCGGAGCCGAACGAGCTGGTGTGTCCACCGGTGCCGCTGATGGATCCGATGGTCCAGGAGGCCACGCGCTGCTCGTTGTTGAAGGCCCACGCCCATTCGTTGCGGGGCGATGAGAAGCTGAAGGTCGAGTCCTGCCACGACGTTCCTGACGTGTTCGTCGCACGTCGCAGCATGATGTTCTTGCCCAGTGAGCTGATGGACCGGCCATTCGCGAGGCCTGTGATGACCTTCGTCGATAGCTGGCGGGGGGAGAACGCAGCGGTTCCGCTCACTGTGCCGGAAACATCCGCAGGCGTCCCGCGGCCCTCCGTGGAATCGGACCAGTCTTCGCGACCACGTCCGATTAGAACCCAGCCGCCTCCCGCGGTCGTCTGGTCGCAGTAGAACTGTTCAGGGGCACCTAGCTCCGGAGTGACGAGCCAGTACTTGCCGCTCGGCGTGGTGGGGTTCTGCTGTTTGACTTCCCAGCACGATGCTGCAGCGGTGACTGCAGACATGCCGTCCGGCGCGGGGATGGGCGTCTCGGCGGCGGAAGCCGCTGGTGCTAAGCCGCCGATAGAGAGCACGACGGCCGACAGGGCCGCGCACAGACTTATGAGCGAAAGACGAAACCTGTTCCGTTTGGATGCCACGGGATACTCCTCTAGGGCTGCGGGGCCATTCACTCAGCAGGTTGGATTGTCCGGGAACGTTCGGGCGACGACTTTCCAGGCGCCGGCGATGTATTGCAGCGTGTAGATGTTCAGGGCGCGCTGGATGACGCTGCCGGAATCACCGACGCGTTTGCCGCTGTGGTCCAGCGTCATGACTTTGCTGGAGTCGACGCAGGCCTGCGCAACCACCGTTGCGGGGTCGGTCGATGAATCTGAGCTGACAATTGTCAGCGCTTCTATGGTTGCCACCCCCTGACGCGTCCAGCCGTTGGCTTCCAGTTCCTGCGTGTCGTTCTCGACCTCCAAGAGGATGGCTCCGGATGCCGCGTCGCCCAGCCCCACGTTCGAGTCGGGAGCGGCCGGATCTACCGCAATCGAGGAGTCGAGGAACTTCTTGGCTGCGGCGTTGGCCTGTGCAGGTGAGAGGGGGGTGGGCACGTCGGGCTTGTTGCTCTGACCCGGGGCTTCGGGCACGGTGGGACCCGAGTCTGGGGCGGCCGGCACCACGGGCGCGCTTCGTGCGCGCGTAGTGCCCGCCGCGACGGATTTGCTCGATGTTCGCGGTTGGGCTCCTTCGCTGTCTTTTTCAGGGGATGCGAGCGCGGCGAAATAGGTGGTCGCACTGAGCGCAACGGCGGCCACTACGGCGAATCCGAGCATCCGCTTGCTCAGGAAGCGCCGTCGCGTGCGTGCCGCAGTGCGTTCATCCGGCTGCTTTATCATTCCCGCAGGCCCCCGCCTTCGATGTGTATTGTTAGTGGCGCCGAGGTTCGGCGCCCGTCATCGGGTGACGTCACTGCTTCACAGGTCATCTCCGGTATCGGGTTCACAGGTGCGGAGGTCAGCGTGCAAAGACTTGATACTTCGTCACTTTTGCTGGATAGGATACCCCGATGCCCACAATCGTTGGGCCCCGTGCGGGTGATTCTTTCGATCACGTCACGCGCGCCGGGTCAATCGAGCCAGATCATCGAGGCGCAGTCGCTTGCGATCAAGCGCGCACCAGACGGTGAAGCACACGGCACCGATCACCACGGTGAGTATCAGGGCTGGCATCGTGTCGCCCAGCGTCAGGCGCAGTGCCACGGCGGGAGTCCCGAAGGCGACGATGGGAACGACGAGAGCATAGGCGATAGTCGGCGCCCAGATCCGGATACCGAGGAAGCGGCGTACCTCGACGGCTGCCAGCAAAGCGTCTGCCAACATGCTCAGCGCCCACGAGATCGCGGCGCCATTGATGCCGATGAGCGGCACGAGTATCAGGTTGCCCACGACGTTGACGACGAGGACGACCACTTTGTTGAAGAGCGCCCAGCCGCTGCGGCCGCTCATGAGAAGCACCGAGTGGATGTTGCCCGCGGTGAACGTCAACACGGCACCGATGCTCAGGATGACTAGCGCGCCGGAACCCTCCTCGAACCCCGGCCCCAGCCAACGGAGCACAACCGGTGCGAACATGGCGAGGACCAAGTAGACCGGCGTGCTGAATAGCACGAGCCAGATGGCGGCGGTTCGATACAGATCTTCGACTTCGGTGATCTTCTTGGCGAACAATAGCGCGCTGAATCTTGTCGACACCACCATCCGAAGCGCCGTGTCGACAATGAGTCCCGCCGCGATGAAGCGGCTGGCACCGCCGTAGATGCCTGCGGACGCCGACCCGGCCAGGAACCCGACAATGATGATGCCCAGCCAGATGATCGACTGTTCAAGTCCTGCGGACAGTGCCCGGGGCAGTGCGTAGGTCAGGATGCTCGTGCGGAGGACCGGGTCCACGCGCCACGCGCCGCGCACGTCCAGGACGCTTTCGTGACGGCGCACTTGAACGCGCAGCACGACAAGAGCCGCGACGAGCGCGATGACCACCGGCGCTGCCCAGGCCACGGTCACCGCAACCAGGGATCCGCCAGCGGTCGCCACGAGCCAGACGGTGAGGGGGCGCACCGTGGGCAAAGCGATGTTTCCTACGCTGACGTAGGGAAGGATGCCTCCCAGCCCCCTGGTCGCGGCTAGGGCCAGAAGCAACAACGCTCCTGCGGGCAGGAACCAACCTGCCGCGGCGACAGCCCGAGCGACATCGGTGGCGTGGCGGTCTCCCGACAAGGCAAACGCAGGGGCAAGCGCGATCGTGGCGGTCGCGAAAATGGTGCCGGACACGGCGGTGACCAGAAACATCAGGGCAAGGCTGCCACGAATCCGCGACGGATCGGAGGCGCTGAGGCGGGGCATGATCCACACGGCAACAGAATCCATGCCCGCGCGGGCCAGACTCAGCACGATCGTGAAGACCGCCATGGCCTGCAGGACAACCCCCGACCCGGCATCCCCCAGCACGCGAGCCAGGACCACGATCAGGAAGAAGCCCATGATGGCGCTCGTTGCTGCGCCCAAAAAGCCGGCAGCGCCTTCCCTCGCCAACTTCCGCGAGCTGTTGTCGGCTACCACTGTCTTCGCACCGCTCACGAGCGTGTGGCCTGCGCCTGCCTGCGCACAATCTGTCTTGCTAGCCGGAAGAGGAATACCGGATTGCCGATAAGGTAACGGGATGCGAGCCGTCCCGGTTCGAGCATCAGGCGCCACAGCCATTCGAAGCCTGATGAGAGCATCCAGCGCGGGGCACGCCGGTTGTCGCCGCTTGTCCAGTCGAAGAGACCGCCGCACGTCAGGATCACGGGAACATTCAGCTGGTGCCGATGCGCGTCGATCCAGTGTTGCTGTAGCGGGTCACCCAAGCCGACGAAGAGGATATCCGGCGAGAACGCCTTGATCTGGTCGATGACGTGCCGCATCTGGTCTGGGGCCGTGTACCCGTCGTGGCCATCGATGAGAAGCCCGGGAGCTGATGCGCGGAGGCGGGCAGCGGCGCGTTCCGCCACGCCCGGCGCGCTCCCGTAGAGGAATATTCTCTTGCCCCGCTGCGCCGAGACCGCCGCGAGCGGGTTGACCAGGTCGGTGGTGGCGATGCGCTCGGGAAGCCCAACACCCAGAAGCCTGGCCGCCCACACGATTGATTGGCCGTCCGGGTAGAGCAGGTCAGCCCGTATCAGCACGGTCCTGAAGGTCCTGTCCTCGGCCGCAAGGTTGCATACGGCAGCGTTGACGCCGACCGCGACCCGGGAGCCGGGGAGGGAAGTCCACTCCATGATCGTCTCGACGACCTGGTCGCTGGTCAGTCGATGCACCGGCACATCGAGTACCCGTACGTGGTCGAACTGGATGGTGGTCATGGCAACGACCGCGCATACAGCGTTTTCAAGTTGAAGCGGGAGGCAGCTGACCTCGCCGCAGCGGGCCTCGGTGCCCCCGGGGGGCCAACCGTCGTGCACGAGATCCGGTTGGGCGGTACGGCGATCGTGCCCAAGAAGTCGATGCCGAGCCGCGAAGCTTCGTCAAGGATCTGCTCGGCGTCGTTGGCACGGGTTCGGTGCTTGACCGCGACGAGGATGAGAGCGTCGGAGAGCCGCAGAGCGGCGAGGGCACTGGATGGAGATGCGGCTTTTCCGATCACGACGAAGCAGAGTTCTCCGGCATGGAGTGGTCCGACGGCCCGTCCAAGGCGTGAGGGGAAAGAAACCGTGAGGTCGGGGACACGTTTGGACCTGCAGACCTCGCCGGAATCATCGGGGAGGGGATCAGTCAGCTCAAGGCTCGCGCCCAGCACGCGCTTGAGGTAAGGCGATGCGTTGGGCAGGATGAGCGTGGTGGCCACCCCTCCAGAGGCCGTGACGAGGGCAAGGTTCACCGGAATATCGGCGCACAGGTCGGCGGGCGTGTCATCGACGATGGCAATGACCTGGGCGTCCTCCTGAAGGTCTGCGAAGATGCGCTCGCGCGCCGCACGAAGCAACTCGAGGGTGGCCTCGTCGTGTGGGATCGACGCCTCAACGGAGTGGATGTCGGCAAGGACAGGGGCCTCCGTGACCCTGCGGACCTCGTTGGCGTTTCGCAACCGGTGGTCGAAACGATTGGCCACGAATGCCACTACGACGCCGAGTATGCCGCCGGCGAGGAGACCGATGAGCAGCAATTGAAGCAGGGTCGGCTGGACAACGACGTCGTTGCGAGCGGCTTCGGTAATTACATCGCCGCCCTTGGTATCGACCTGCTCCAGAGCCCCCTTCTGAGTCAGAAGGGCGTTGAGCTCGATGGTGACCAGGTCGCGGTCGCTGGCCGCCTGGTTGGCGGCCAGGGTGCCGGCAGCGGCTTCACTGATGCGTGCGTTCGCATCGGCGAGTTGGGCGCCCAGGACGGTGCGGCGCTTCTCCACACCCTCCAGGATGGAGTCCAGCTTCGCTTGTGCCCGGGAGGTCCGATAGGCCAGGTAGGACGCGGCAACGGCATCCGCTCCCGCTCGTGCGTCCTCGCTCCTCGGCGCGGCGTAGATGATATGCACGATCGACGCGCCGGTTTCGGAGTCCACGCTCAGACGGCGACGTACCTCATCCGGCACAGTGCCGGCCCCCAACTCCTTCGCAGCAACCTGTGCCACGGCGTAAGAGGTCGCGATCTGGGTCTCGGTCGTGCCGTCAAGGAGACTGGATGCTTGCTTGGAGGTGTCGAACGGGTCCGTTGAGATGACGCTGAGGTTGATCACGGCCGTCGCCTTCACAGGCGATGGAGACACTGTGTAGAACCCGAGGGCGGCCAGGCCACCGAGCACGGTTGCGGCGAGGACTACCAGCCATTGGCGTCGAAGGACGAAGCCGTAGTAGTCCAACCCCAGGGTAGCGGCATCCGACTTTTGCGACATACTGTGCACACCCAACTTCGGCCGATACGCAAGCCGATTGGCTCGGTTGCACGCATAGTAATGTGATCTCCGAAAAAGTGATGGGTATTCATTTTTGGGCCCATCCCCCAAAAAGAGGGTGGACCGATGCGCTCATGGTTGGCAGCTGTGGGCGATCGCGGCCGGGCGCCCAGTTGGGACTCTGCTGTCGCGCATCCAGAGAAGCGGATGAGCACGCCTCGCGAGTTGCCGAGGTGGCCGCTCACGGTGATGTTCGTCCTGTTCCCGCTCTGGTGGGTGCTCGGGCCGGGCGAGGCAGTGTGGATCCTCCTCGCGGGGGTCATGCTGCTGCTGCTCAACAGGCATGGGCGGATCCGGATACCCCGGGGTTTCGGTATCTGGCTGCTCTTCCTGCTGTGGATGGTTTGCTCCGTCATCGGCATTGACACCGAAGGCCGCATGATCGGGTTCATTTACCGCGCGCTGCTCTACCTCACCGTTACCGTGGCATTCCTATACGTGTACAACGCCCGTGTCACGCTCACACCGCGATACGTGCTGGGCGTCCTGACGATCTTTTGGCTCGTCGTCGTGGCGGGCGGTTACCTCGGGGTGCTCTGGCCACTGTTCTCCATCAACACGCCGCTCTTGGCCGTGCTGCCGCAGTGGCTCACTACGAACGACCTCATTCAAGAGATGGTCGTGCGCCGAGCGACCCAGTACAACCCGAACTCGTGGTTACAGCTCGATCCTCGCCCCAGCGCCCCGTTCCTCTATACCAACGGCTGGGGAAACGCGTACTCGGTGCTCACCCCGATGGTGATAGCGTACCTGGCCTTGGTTCGGCGGGAGCGCCGATTCTGGTGGCTACTGCCGGTGGTTCCGCTTTCCTTCGTGCCCGCCTTCCTCACTCTGAACCGCGGGATGTTCATTGGGCTGGGTGTGGCGCTCGCGTACATTCTCATCCGTTCGGTCCTGCAGGGAAACGTCCGCGCGATTCTCACAGTTGTCGGGATCGCAGTGCTCGCGTCGGTTGCCCTGGTGACGCTTCCGATCGCGGAGAGACTCACCGAGCGGGTTGAAAGCAGCTCGTCGACCGAGGACCGCGCGAGCCTGTACATCGAGGCGTTCGAGAGGACACTGGAGCAGCCTGTCTTCGGCTACGGGTCGCCTCGGCCCTCCGAAACAACCGGTGCGCCATCCGTCGGCACTCAGGGCCAGTTCTGGATGGTGATGTTCTCCCACGGCTTCCCGGGAGCCGCGCTTTTCATGGGATGGCTGGCGTGGGCATACTTCCGGTCGGTCAGGGAGCGGGATCCCGTCGGCCTGGCGTGCAACACCGTGCTGCTCCTCACCCTTGTGGAATCGCTGTATTACGGCATTATGACCGCAGGACTCATGGTGGCGATGCTGGCGGCAGCGGTGGCCTTGCGTCCTGAAGAAGATGCCGAGCCGACCGGACGGCTACCTGAGGCCCTGTCACAGGAGAAGTAGGTCCGGCGCGGTGTTCACAGAAAATAGAGATGGAACCCGATGGCGGAAAGTGCGGAAGCTCCGAGCGTGAGCGTCATCATAGCGACGCGGGGCCGGCCGGAACTTCTGCGGTTGGCCGTGCGCTCAATCCTCGACCAGGATTACCTCGGCCAGATCGACCTGACGGTCGTCTTCGACCAAACGGCGCTCGACCCGATGGACGACATCGACGTCCCCGCAACACGTCGGCAGGTTCGGACCGTCCCGAACTCGCGGACCCCCGGACTCGCCGGCGGCCGGAACACCGGGATCCAATCAGCAACGGGCGATCTCATCGCCTTCTGCGACGATGATGACGAATGGCTGCCCGCGAAGCTTCGCACTCAGATCGAGGCCTGGAGGCGCGACCCCGCTGCGGTCCTCGTCGCGACCGGCATCCGGATCGCCACTTCCGGTCGGATGCTGGACCGGTTGCCGCCACAACGCACGGAGTTCGCGGATCTCCTTCGTTCTCGCACGACGGAGATCCACCCCTCCTCGTTCCTGATGCGCCGGTCTGACGTCGTGGAGCGGATCGGGTTGATCGATGAAGAGCTGCCGGCATCCTACGGCGAAGACTACGATTTCCTCCTTCGTGCCGCCCGGGTCGGGCACATCCTCGGGGTGCCAGAGCCGCTGGTCATCGTGCACTGGAATCGAACATCGTTCTTCGACGGCAAGTGGCGGGGCATCGCGGACGGACTCACGTATCTTTTGCAGAAGCATCCGGAGTTTTCTGGAAGCGCTGTCGGATCCGCTCGGATCGAGGGCCAGATCGCGTTCGCGCTGGCGGCTCTCGGCAGGCGTGCCGAGGCCTTTCGATGGGCACGAAGCACGATCCGGCACGACCGCTCCCAGTTGCGTGCGTACGCCGCTATGGCAATTGCCGCGCGTCTGGTGCCCGCGAGCGCGCTCGTCAGCGCCGTGAACCGGCGTGGCCGAGGACTGTGAACGGCGAGTGAGCGACGATGCCACGCTTGAGCGTCATCCTTCCGGTACGGAATGGCGAGCGCACGATAGCCCGGGCGGTGACGTCGACGCGCCGGGCGTTGCCCGCAGATGCTGAACTGGTCATCTTCGATGACGGAAGTACAGACTCCACGCCGACGCTGCTGCGGTCATTCGAATCCCCGTCCGTTCGCGTGATCACCTCGCCCGACCCCGTGGGTGTCGCCACCGCGCTCAATGCGCTTATCGATCGTACGGACAGCGAATTCATCGCCCGAATGGATGCCGATGACGTCACACTGACCGGCCGGTTCGGCTACCAGCGCCGAGCGATCAGCCCGGGTGCGGCGGTGAACTTCACGACCGTCCTCGAATGGCGTCCGGACAGTCGACGAGTGAGTCCGGCAGCTCCCTTGCCCATCAGCGCTCGTGCGTTTCCCTACCACTTGCTGATGACGAATCCGGTGTCGCATCCGACCCTCTTCGCAAAACGGGCTGCTCTCGTTCGAGTGGGCGGTTACCGGCAGGTACCTGCCGAGGACTACGACCTCTGGCTCCGTCTGGCCATCGAAGGAATCGGAATCCGGCGACTCGCGAGGCCCACCCTGCTCTACCGGATGCATCCGCATCAGGTGACCTCGTCTCTGGAATGGAGGCACGCGTCCTGGACCGATCAGAGCGTCGCCGAGGCATTCGGGCAATTAAGCTCGACGTTGCTTGGCCGCCCGTTCAGCCGGCTCGTGACCCTCGGCTTCGACGCCACTGTCGGACATCAGGAGGTCGAACGGACGCTGGCCGACTTCGCGGCGCGCTTTGAGGTTGCGATCGCCGACCTGCCGCCGTGGGACCGGCGCATCCTGATGCGTCGGCTCGCCGGGCGGTGCAAGGCGGTGCGGGCGATGAGAAGAACCGACGAATCGGGTGCTACCGTGCCTCAGCCCTAACGGACGTTGTCCGGTGAGGGCTGAGGCACGATACTCAGGCTGCTGTGGTCAGCGCTGGTAGACCCGCACGTAGTCGACCTCGAAAGCCGCAGGGAACACGGTCTCTGCGGTCGGTGATCCGGGCCAATTTCCACCGACGGCCAGGTTGAGCCGGATGTAGAACTCGTTGACGAAAGCTTGGTCGATCCACGAGGTTGTGGACAGGCTTCGCTCATACGTCTTCACGCCGTCCACGAACCACGTGATGGATCCGGGCGCCCACTCGACGGCGTAGTTGTGGAACCCGTCGGCGGTGGTGCCGACCGGAAGGTCGTAGCCGGTGCCCTGTTTGGAATGCGTTCCCACATAGTCGTAGTGGATGGTCTGGACGACATGGTTGGCGCTGAAGGCGTCACCCTTGCCTGTGCCGATGGCCTCGAGGATGTCGAGTTCGCCGATGCCGCCGGTCGTCGGGCGCAGCCAGAATGCCGGCCATAGTCCCTTGGAGGTGCCCTGGGCGAGTGGCGTCTTGGCGCTGATCTCGAATCGGCCGTATTCGAAGTCCACCTTGTTCTTGGTGGTCAGCATGCCGGAGGTATAAGAACGACCGTTGGGGAACCGCGTGTCGTTGTCCTTGCACTTGATGGGAGTGGCTTCCTTGCGGGCGGTGACCGTCAGCAGGCCGCCGGAAACCTTCACGTTCTCCGGTCGGTCCATCAGACAAGCGAGTTCGTTGTTTCCGTCGCCATAGGTCGAGTTGTTGTCGACATTCCAGGCATCACGATTGATCGCAGTGCCGTTGAACTCGTCTGCCCAGGCCAGGCTCCAGCCGGCAGGCGCGGCCACCGGCGTCGGGGCTGGAGCAGGAGCCGGAGCAGGGGTAGGCGGAGTAGCGGTGGTATCGACCAGAGTCACGTCGTCGACGACGACGGCGCCTCCGGGGGCCAGTCGGGAGCCGACGACGTTCACGTCCAGCGAGGTGGATGTCCGCGTAGCCGTGTAAGAGGTGGTGATCTGTTTCCACGCGGTGTCTGAGCGCCACTGGTACGACTGCTCGCTGTTGACGACCGTTAACGAGGAGTCCTCCTCGAGTAGCCGCAGAATGACTGCCTGGCCGGCATCTTCTGTCCGAACCCACGCAGTGGCCTGGTAGGTATGACCCACAATCAGGCCGGATGCCGAGTTCACCCTGTCGTTGAGTGTCACTGTTGCGGCGGTACTGGACGCGTTCGACATCCGGGTGCCGGCAGTCCCGTTTCGGCCGGCCGCGGTCGGTGTGAGGCTGGTATTCTTCCCGCCTTCCCAGCCGGTGGTGCCCGACGAGAAATTACCGTTCACGACAGAAATCGTTCCCGCTTGGGCGGCTGTTGCCGTGAGACTCACTCCTCCGAGGCTGACCATCGCCGCCGTCGCTACAGCGAAGAAGACTCTCCGGTTACCGAGTCCATGGCGCGCGCTCAATTTTTTCGAGCGTGCTGGTCTATCTAGTGACATGGATCTCCCGGCCGCGGATCGGCATGACGCCGTGCGGACATGTGTACTTATCGTCGAGTGGCGTACTGTGCAGGGCCTGCGTGAACAGTGCACTCGTCGCCGGGTGCTGTATGCTCTCGTGAAAGATTTTCAGCTCTGCTCAGCGCGCCCTAATCCTGGTGATTATTACCGGGGTACTCACAGGTTCGCCCAGTTGAAAAATTGCGAGTTCCGCGTGTTTTGGGAAGTCGAAAAAGCTGTCCTGTGCAACTCCGGTCGCTGCACAAATGAGGAAACACGCCTCAGCTGGATCCGCCGGTTCGCGTGCGCACGCTCGGTTCCGTAAGCTGCTCCAGCGCGCGCCGGAGGAGGGTGCTGGAGGTTGCCATGGTGTAGGGAAAATATTCGACATCCACGCCCACTTTGGCGAACTCGATCTCCAGGTGCTGAGCGCGCTCGGTGCCCTTCCAGTCATCGCCCTTGAAGTAGACGTCGAACGGCGTTGCACGCCACGCGGCCAGCTTGTCGACTACGTCTTCCTCTACCACCTGGTCGACGAAGGAGATGTGGCGGACGATCTCGATCCGCTCGGCGCAGGGGATGATCGGCGACTTGCCCTTGGTGAGCTCCAGAATCTCGTCCGTGACGACCCCTGCGATCAGGAAATCGCACTGGCTCTTGGCGTGCTTGAGGATGTTCAGGTGCCCGATGTGGAACAGGTCGTACGCGCCACCGGCATAGCCGACTCGTTGAGGTCCCACGTGCTGTCCTCCGTTGGTGCCAGCCATCAGTACGCACCCACCGGTCGCATGACGGTCTTGAAGGTGCGCCAGATGATGATCAGGTCACCGGCCAGCGACCAGTTCTCGACGTAGTAAAGGTCCAGCCGCACGCTGTCCTCCCAGCTCAGGTTCGACCGGCCGTTGACCTGCCACATCCCGGTCAGGCCCGGCTTGATATACAGCCGACGATGCACGTGGCTTTCGTAGGCTTCGACCTCGACCGGAAGCGGCGGGCGCGGGCCGACGAGGCTCATGTTCCCGACCAGGATGTTCCACAGCTGAGGCAGTTCGTCCAGCGAGTACTTGCGGAGCACGCGACCCACCCGAGTGATGCGTGGGTCATTGCGAATCTTGAAGAGTGCCCCGGAGGCCTCGTTCTGGTCAAGCAAGCCCGCGAGGTCGTCTTCCGCCGTCTGTACCATGGACCGGAACTTGATCATCTGAAAAGTGCGCTCATTGCGCCCGCACCGCTCCTGATGGAAGAGCACGGGACCAGGTGAATCGAGCTTGACCGCAATCGCGATGGCCACCAGGAGCGGCCAGAAAATGAGGAGTGCCATCCCGGACACGCCGATGTCGAGGACGCGTTTGAGCACGTGCTTTGCGCCCTCGAACTGCGGGATCTCCACGTGGATTAGAGGTAACCCCTCGACCGGCCGGAAATGGATCCGGGGACCGGCGACATCCGTGAGCTGGTTGGACAGCACCAGCTCGGCGGATGTTCCCTCCAGCTCCCAGCCGAGGCTGCGAATGTACTCGCTCCCTCCCGTGGGCCGGCCCGCGACGATCACCGTGTCGACGGCAAGCTCCGCCGCCGCGGCCGCGACATGGCCCAGGTCGGAAACCACCGGGATTGACCGGTTGCCCGTCTTGACTGGGGATTTCGAGCCGTTCACGAGAGCGACCCCCACGACGTAGTAGGTGGCACCGGCATTCTCGATTTGTCCTACCACGTATTCGACATCGGCGCGATTGCCGACGACGATGACTCGCGCGAGGTAATGGCCGAAGACCCTCTGGCGCAGCAGCCATCGCCGCCACAGCCAGCGTTCCAGAACCAGGCCGCACATGCCGAGGGGGAGGGCGAGCACAAAGAAGCCGCGTGCGACGTCGACCTGGAACGCCAGGAAACCGATGGCAAGGAGCCCGAAGGTGAGCGCACTCGCGTTGATCACCTGCTTGTATTCGGTGGCCCCGATGCCGATGACGCGCGAATCCCGGGTGTGGAAAGCTCCCAGGGTCGCGATCCAGCTGAGCGCGATGAGCAGAGCGACCAGCCAGTAGTCGGCCTGATATCCACCGACGGATGCCTGGGCACCTTCCCCGCCGAATCTGACGATCAGGGCTGTCGTGACCGCAACCATGACGACGCCCGCGTCGCTCATCAGGAGTTTCGCGCGAAACCGCCTGGCCCAGACCAGACCGGATGTCTGCGCGTCAACGCGGATAACAGGCGTGCTGACATCAGGGTTCTGGGGCGCCGCGGCCGGCACCAATGCCAGTCTCGGCTGGGCGATGGGCGGAGTCCCGGCGAAGGGCAGGCGCGGGCGTGGGTCCGTCATCGTGTGCTCACCCCGCCAAAGGAACTTTGCGGCAGAGCGCGTTGGAGTGTTCGGGGCTGGGCCTGGGTAGGGCCGGCAAAAATGGGCCGACAAATACGCCGACACGTCGCGGACGTGTTCACGAAAATCCCCTGCATTTCGGGTTTACAGAGCGGGATGGGTTTCACCTGGGGAGTCTGTCTAGGGAACGAGACCACCCGGATGATTCAAATAGTGACTGAAGCTCACTTGCTTCCGCTGAACATACCCCGAACGCCCGAGACCGCTGGGGCCCCAAACGGGGGGTGAAAATCCAACTCATTCGGGGGGCGCGAAGGTCGGAGCCCTGTGGCATTCTCTCTCCTGTGAGCGAACCTCAGCTATTTATCAGTGGGTTTCAGCCCATTGGCTCTCGCGCAGGCTCTCACGCACAGCTGGAACGGCGTCCACTTCGTTACCTACCCTGACGAAGACCAGCAACGGCGGTCGTTACCCGAACGACCCACGCCACCCGGGATGCCATGGAGTTCATTCATGACCGCAAAAGAGACCTCCAGCCCACGTCTGGCGAATCGCGCGCCGCGCAACCGGCTGACTTTCTTCGCACTGAGCGCGTATGCGATGGTGATCGCCCTGGTGTCCAGCACTATTCTGCTGGCAGGTCCGTCGGCCGGTGCGGCAACCGTATGTGTTGACGCCAATCCGATTGTCTGCGAGAACGCGCTACCGGGTACCAGTTCCAGCGTCTGGGACATCGACGGCTCCGGTGACCCGAGCATCCAGGGCTTCGCGACCGACATGAGCGTGAATGTCGGAACCCGGGTCGATTTCAAGGTCGACACCTCGGCGTCGAATTACACTGTCACCATCTATCGCACGGGCTGGTACCAGGGCCTCGGAGCGCGCGCCATCGCAACGGTCAACCCGTCGGCGAGCCTGCCGCAGCGGCAACCTCAGTGCCTGTCAGATGTTGCCACGGGGCTTGTCGACTGTGGCAACTGGGGAGTGTCCGCGTCATGGAATGTTCCCGCCACGGCGGTCTCCGGGGTGTACTTCGCCCTGCTGACGCGCACGGACACGGGTGGCCAGAGCCACATCACCTTCGTCGTACGGGACCGGGCCAGCGAGGCGGACGTCCTCTTCCAGACGTCCGACACCACCTGGCAGGCCTACAACACTTACGGCGGCACCAGCATGTACGAGGGCCCCAACGGTCGTGCCTACAAAGTGAGCTACAACCGTCCCTTCGCCACCCGGGGGGACAGCGAGGGTCGCGACTTCTATTTCTCCAACGAGTACCCGCTGGTCAGGTTCATGGAGAAGAACGGGTACAGCGTCACGTACACGAGCGGGATCGACACCGATCGTTTCGGATCCGACCTGCTCAAGCACAAGGTGTTCCTCTCGGTCGGCCACGACGAGTACTGGTCGGGAGCGCAACGGACGAATGTTGAGGCAGCGCGCGCGGCGGGAGTCAACCTGCAATTCCTCTCCGGAAACGAGGCCTACTGGCGTACCCGTTACGAGCCATCGGTCGCCGGTCCCAGCACGCCGTACCGCACCCTGGTGTCGTACAAGGAAACCAAGGCGAACGCGAAGATCGACCCGAGCCCGGAATGGACGGGCACCTGGCGCGACCCCCGATTCGCCTCGACGGCGGCGGGCGCCGGCCTGCCCGAGAACGGCCTGACCGGCACGATGTATATGTCCAACTTCTCCGACCTGCCGGTGACCGTCTCGGCTCAGGAGGGCAAGCTCCGGCTGTGGCGCAACACCGGCCTCAACCAGCTCGCCGCCGGTACGACGAGGGCGCTGGCCCCGCACACGGTCGGGTACGAGTCCAATGAAGACGTCGACAACGGATTCCGGCAGTCCGGCCTGATTCGGCTGTCCACGACGACGGGCGCCGTTCCCGAGTACCTCACCGACTTCGGCAACACCGTCGCTCCGAGGACAACCACGCACAACCTCACGCTCTATCGGGCGTCCAGCGGCGCCCTCGTCTTCTCGGCTGGCAGCGTACAGTGGACCTGGGGCCTCGATCAGGAGCATGACGGCCTTGGCGCCCCGGCCGACGCTCGGATGAAGCAGGCCCAGGTCAACCTCCTGGCCGACATGGGGGCGCAGCCGAGCACGCTGGAGTCGGCCCTGGTAGCCGCGGCAAAGTCCACGGACGTCACCCCGCCGACCGCCGCCGTCACGTCGCCGGCCCCCGGAACGGCGATCCAGCATGGTTCGAGCGTGACGCTCACCGGGACTGCTGCGGACTCCGGCGGAGTCGTCGCCGCGATCCAGGTCTCCACCGACAACGGATCCACCTGGCACCTGGCCAGCGGAACCACCACCTGGTCGTACACCTACATGCAGACCGGCGCCGGCAGCCAGGCCGTGCAGATACGGGCTGTGGACGACAGCGCCAACTACGCTGCCACGCCCCTCACTGTTGGCTATTCGAGCACAGGGCCCTACTCCCTCCTCGGAAACGTCGTCCCAGCCGTGGCCGACGCGGGGGATCCGAATTCCGTCGAACTCGGCCTCCGCTTCACGCCCACCCTTGACGGGTTCATCTCCGGGGTCCGGTTCCACAAGAGCGCGGCGAACACGGGTGTGCACACGGGTTCCGTCTGGAGCTCCTCGGGCGTCCGGCTCGCAACCGCCACCTTCACCGATGAGACTGCGTCGGGTTGGCAGACCGCAAACATCTCGCCCACGGTCTCGGTGCAGGCAGGCCAGACCTATGTTGTTTCGTACAATGCGCCCCAGGGCCGCTACTCGGCCGCCAGCCGCTACTGGGCCTACCGCGGCGACAACGCGGGGCCGCTCACCGTCGCTGGAGGGTTTGGCGCTGCTCCGGCGGGCGTCTACAACACCAACGGGTCCTTCCCGACCGACAGTTACCAGGGCGGCAACTACTTTGTGGATGCCGTATTCACCACCACGGACTCCTCGCCGCTCACGGCGATCAGCCAGTGGCCGTTGCCCGACTCGTCCAGCGTTCCGTTGACCACGAACATCAGCGCTCAGTTCTCCCGCCCGGCCGACCCGGCCACGGTGTCGTTCAACGTGGTCGATTCGCTGGGCGCGACCGTCCCCGGCACGACGGGCCACGACTCCAGCACCCGTACGGCGACCTTCCAGCCGAGTGAGCCGCTCAACGGCTTCGTCACCTACTCGGTGACCCTCTCAGCCTCCGGCACCGGCGGCCAGCCGTTGTCCAGTGGCGGGTCCTGGACCTTCACCACAGTGCGGCCTCCCGCTGAAGAAGGCGTCTGCCCGTGCAGCCTTTACGACGACGGCACCGTGCCCGGAATCCTGCAGGTCAATGACCCCAATGCGGTGACGCTCGGGACCCGGTTCTCGGTTTCGGCGCCGGGCGTCATCACCGGTGTGAAGTTCTACAAGGGTCCCGGCAACACCGGTACCCATGTTGGATCGCTGTGGAACAGCAACGGCACTTCGCTGGCCCAGGGGACCTTCACGAGTGAAACCAGCGCCGGATGGCAGACGCTCACTTTCGCCGAGCCGATCGCCGTGACTCCGGGGACTGTCTACGTCGCCGCGTACAACACGACCGTGGGCCAGTACTCGGCCACCCTCGGAGCGTTCGCCGCGGGCGGCTTTACCTGGGGCCCGCTGACGGTTGAGGCCGGGGCAGGCACGTACACCTATTCCTCCGGCTACCCCGGCACCCAGTCGTCGACCAGTTATCTCGTCGACGTTACCTTCGAGCGCAGCCCGGACCCGATCTCGATCGTGGATAGGTCTCCGGCCTCGGGAGCATTGGGCGTCGGCCCGGATGCCGGTATCAGCGTGTCGCTGTCCGCCGCGATCGCAGACGGCTACGCGCTCACCGCGACCAGCAGCGGATCGGCGATCGCCGGTACCACCAGCCTGTCGGCAGACCGAACAACGATCACCTTCCAGCCCACCGGTGCTCTGCCGATAGACGCGGACGTGCTCGTGGGCCTGACCGGCGTCATCGCCAATTCCGGTGCGACGTTGCCGGCCAAGACGTGGACCTTCACGACGGCGGACACGTCCGGCGGGTCAATCGTTTCCACCTTGTTCGGCACCGAGTCCCCGGCCGTGACGTCGGCGGATGACGCGTCACCGGTTGAAGTCGGCGTCGCCTTCACTCCCTCTCAGGCCGGTTCCGTCACCTCGATCCGTTTCTTCAAAGGAGCAGGCAACGTCGGCACCCACACCGGCAACCTCAGGACCGCGGACGGGCAGCTGCTCGCCACCGTCACCTTCAACAACGAGAGCGACACTGGATGGCAGACCGCCCAACTCGCGACCCCGGTCCCGCTGGCCGTCGGTCAGGGCTACGTGGTTTCCTACCTGACCCCGCAAGGGCACTATTCCTACACGCCGGGTTACTTCACGTCCGCCAAGACAAGCGGTCCCCTCACCGCACGGGCTACATCGAACGGGCTCTATCTGTATGGAGCGGCCGGTGGCCTGCCGACCTACTCGTACGGCGCGGCGAACTACTTCGTCGACATCGTGTATCGCACCGAAGCGGCGGCGCCGTCGACGGCGACACCGACCGGCGTGTCGATCTTCGCGACGGATAGCGGCCCGGTCAATACGTCGTGGGATGATGCGGGGCCCATCCAGGTGGGTACTCGGTTCACCTCCGCCCAGGACGGAACGATCACGGGCATCCGTTTCTACAAGGGAGCAGGGAACACCGGAGCGCACACGGCCAACCTCTGGTCGAGTACCGGGGAGCTCCTCGCCACGGCGATGTTCGTGAACGAGACCGAGAGCGGTTGGCAGAGCGTGGCCTTCGACCGGGCCGTGGCCGTAACAGCCGGGGCCGAGTACCGTGCCACGTACTTCACAACGACCGGTCATTACGCCGTCGATCTAGGCGGGGTGTCCGCGCCCATCACGTCCGGACCTCTCTCGACACCGGCCGGCGGAGCGGTCTACGTCTACGGGACCGGTCAACCGAACCAAACATCGAACCATAACTTCTGGGTCGATGTGTATTTCGTCCCGGCTCCCTAGCAACACCGAACGACGACTACCCGACTGTCCGGCCTGACGGCCGGCTGATGAAAGACGAGGACACTTGTGACGTCACGATTGAGAATCGCGGTCATCGGAGCCGGCTACTGGGGTCCGAACCTGGCACGCAACTTCGCTGCCAGTGCCGAGTGGGATCTGGTGGCCGTGTGTGATCTCGATCGGGCCCGTGCCCAGGCGGTCGCCGACGGGGTGAGTGGCACTCCCTCCGTGTACACCGACCTCGACGAATTACTCGCCCGGGACGACCTCGACGCCGTCGCAGTCGCGACCCCGGCCGCAACACACCATCGCGTCGTGCTCGCGGCGCTTCGGGCGGGCAAGCACGTCCTGGTCGAGAAGCCACTGGCCGACAGCCGCGAACGGGCCGCGGAGATGGTTGCCGAAGCGGCCCTGAACGGACTCACGCTGATGACGGATCACACGTACTGCTACACGCCCGCCGTCCTGAAGATTCGCGAACTCATTCAGGACGGCGCCCTCGGCGACCTGCTCTTCATCGACTCGGTGCGGATCAACCTGGGCCTGGTCCAGCCGGATGTCGACGTGTTCTGGGACCTCGCTCCGCACGACCTGTCGATCATCGATTTCCTGCTGCCGGGAGGGCTCCGCCCGACGGCCGTGGCGGCGCAGGGGGCTGACCCCCTCGGCGCCGGAAAGGCCTGCATCGGCTACCTGACCATCCCGCTCGCGAACGGGGCTATCGCCCACGTGCACGTCAACTGGCTGAGTCCCACCAAAATCCGCCGGATGGTCATTGGTGGGACCGACCGCACGCTCGTCTGGGACGACCTCAACCCCCAGCAGCGGCTCAGCGTCTACGATCGCGGTGTCGACCTGACCCAGCAGTCCGTCGACGGCATCGATCGCGCCTCGTCGGCGGTGTCCTACCGCCTCGGCGACACCTGGTCGCCTGCGCTGCCCGAGCGGGAGGCTCTCGGGGTCGTGGCCGGCGAATTCGCGGCCAGCATTCGTCAGGGGCGCCCCGCGCGCACAGACGGTGAAGCAGGACTGCGGGTGCTGTCCGTGCTGGAGGCAACGAGCCGCAGCCTGGCGAACGAAGGAAGGATGGCGTCGATCGACCATGACCAGGAGCCTGCCCCCCGGCCCGTGCCGAGCGAGCCCCTCGTGGAGGTACGGCGATGAGCGTGCTCCAGGGAGCAAGTGTGCTCGTCACCGGTGGCGCCGGCACGATCGGATCGACCCTGGTCGACCAGTTGCTCGATGCGGGCGCGACCCAGGTGGACGTACTGGACAACTTCGTGCGCGGTCGCCGAAGCAACCTGACCGCCGCACTGGAATCGGGCCGGGTCACCGTGGTGGAGGGGGACATCCGCGACCGGGACCTTGTGCACGACGTGACCCGCGGCAAGGACCTGGTGTTCCACCAGGCTGCGATCCGCATCACCCAGTGCGCGGAAGAGCCTCGACTCGCGCTCGAAGTGCTGGTCGATGGCACGTTCAACGTGCTCGAGGCAGTGCAGGCGCACTCGGTCGGCAAAATCATCGCGGCCTCCAGCGCGTCGGTGTACGGCATGGCCGAACAGTTCCCGACCGGGGAACGCCACCACCATCACAACAACGACACCTTTTACGGTGCGGCGAAGTCCTTCAACGAGGGGATGTTGCGCAGCTTCCGGGCCATGTACGGCACCGACTACGTGCTGCTCCGCTATTTCAACGTGTACGGACCGCGGATGGATGTGCACGGCCTCTACACCGAGGTTCTGGTGCGGTGGATGGAGCGCATCATGGACGGCAAGCCACCCCTGATCTTCGGCGACGGCAGCCAGACCATGGACTTCGTCTTCACGACCGACATCGCCCGCGCGAACCTGCTGGCCGCGACCAGCGACAGCCGGAAGGGCGTATTCAACGTCGCCAGCGGAACCGAGACGAGCCTGCTCGGCCTGGCCGAGGCCCTGCTGCGCGTCATGGGATCCGATCTCGCGGTCGAGCACGGCCCTGAACGCGCCGTCAACGGCGTGGCCCGGCGCCTCGCTGACACGGGCGCCGCCAGCCGGGAACTCGGCTTCAAGGCCGAGGTCGGCCTGGAGGACGGGCTGAGGCAACTCGTTGATTGGTGGCTGCCGTTACGGGACGAGGTCCGGTCCGAGGCGCTGTCGGCGGTGCGGGCATGAACCGAATCAACGTCATGAAGCCCTGGCTCGGCGCGGAGGAGGTTGCCGCGGTCACCGCCGTGATCGAATCCGGTTGGGTTGCCCAGGGGCCCCGCGTGGCCGCCTTCGAAGAGCAGTTCGCCCGGGCCGTGGAAGCACCCTACGCGGTCGCCACCTCGAACTGCACGACAGCCCTGCACCTGGCCCTGGTCGTCGCGGGCGTCGGCCCCGGTGACGATGTCGTGGTGCCCTCGTTCTCCTTCATCGCCACGGCCAACGCGTCGTCCTATCTAGGAGCACGCGCCGTGTTCGCCGACGTCGACCGGCTCACCGGCAATGTCACGGCGGAGACCATCAGCGCGGCCCTGACCCCCGGCACGAGCGCCGTGATCGTGGTGGACCAGGGTGGAGTCCCGGTTGACCTCGACCCGATCCGCGCGCTCTGCGACCCGCTCGGGATCGTTGTGATCGAGGATGCCGCCTGCGCGGCCGGCTCCCGCTACAAGGGCCGCCCGGTCGGAACCGGCGCTGACCTCACCGCCTGGTCCTTCCATCCGCGCAAGATTCTCACCACCGGCGAGGGCGGAATGCTGACCACCGGGCGGGCGGTCTGGGCTGATCGGGCCCGGCGGCTGCGCGAACACGGTATGAGCGTCTCGGCCGAGGCCCGGCACGCATCCGTGCTCGCACCGGCCGAGGAATACCTCGAAATCGGCTTCAACTACCGCATGACCGACGTGCAGGCCGCGATCGGGATCGTGCAGTTGGGACGCCTGCCCGAGGCGGTGCGGCGGCGGCGGGAACTCGCGTGCGCCTACGCTGAAGCGGTGGCGGAGGTTCCGGGCCTGCGTGCGGTCGCGGACCCCACATGGGGGGAGAGTAACTTCCAGTCCTTCTGGATGGAGGTCGGGCCGGAATACCCACTCGACCGCGACGGGTTGCTCGAGCGCCTGGCTGAGGCCGACATCTCCGCCCGCCGGGGAATCATGGCTGCGCACCGGCAACCGGCCTACCGCGGTCGGGACACCGGGCGGGCCTCCCTCGCCGTGACGGAGCGCCTGGCCGACACCACTCTCATCCTGCCGCTGTACCACCAGCTCGAGGCGAACGACCAGGCGCGCATTATCGACACCCTGCAGCTGGAAGGCGCTCTACGTCATGACTGAGCTCCTGCTGGTGGGCGCGAGCGGGCTCGCCCGGGAAGTCCTCAACCTGCTCCGGAACCGTCCGGAGTACGTCCTCGTCGGTATCCTCGACGACCTCCCCGGGCTGCAGGGCTCGTCCGTCGACGGCGTGCCTATTCTCGGAGGACTCGACCAGATCACGCGTTACCCGGCCGCGCGTATCCTGATCTGCGTCGGTCGCGGCGAGGCGCGGGCCCGGATCTCCGACCGGCTGGCCGGGCTCGGGGTGACCGATTCCCGCTATGCCCGGCTCGTTCACCACAGCGTCGAGGTCCCCGACACCTGCCGGATCGGCGTGGGGAGTATCGTCCTCGCCGGCGTCGTGCTGACCGCCGATGTCGTTCTCGGCCGCCATACCGTGGTGATGCCGACGGTGACGCTGACACACGGCGACCGGGTGGACGACTTTGCCACGCTCTGCGCCGGTGTCTCCCTCGGCGGCAACGTCTCGGTCGGTGCCGGTGCCTACTTGGGCATGAACGCGGCCGTGCGGGAAGGTGTCCGCATCGGCCGGGGGGCGGTGCTGGGCATGGGATCCGCCGTGCTGGAGAACCTGCCCGACCGGGAAACCTGGGTGGGCGTGCCTGCCCGCCGCCTCCGCGCGGCCGCGGACGGCCCGCTCGTTCCCCTGCCCCCCACTTCCGTGCCCGCACCAGAAGCGCCACTTGCTCCGGCACTGGCAACACCTGTCCGCGGAACGCCCGCACTCACTGGAGGAATCGAATGACGACCGTCCCCATGCTCGACTTGTCGCTGCAGCACACGCAGGTGGCCGACGAGATCCGCGCCGGCTTCGATCGGGTGATCGCCAGCTCGAGCTACATCCTCGGCCCTGCCGTCGACGAGTTCGAGGCCGCCTTCGCCGACTATTGTGGCGTCGCTCACGCCATCGGCGTCGGCACGGGTACGGATGCGATCGAGCTGGCCCTGCGCGGGACCGGGATCGGCCCCGGCGACGATGTCATCGTTCCGGCGAACACGTTCGTGGCAACGGCCGAGGCGGTTCTCCGGGCCGGCGCCACCGTGGTCTTCGCGGACTGCGACGAGAATTTCCTGCTCGACCCGGAGGACCTCCGCACCCGGTTGACTTCCCGCACACGGGCGGTCATCGCGGTGCACCTCTACGGACAGACCGCCGCGGTCGACGAGATCCGGGCGGTCGTGGGACCGTCCATCGTGCTGATCGAGGACGCCGCGCAGGCTCAAGGGGCCCGCCATCGCGGCCGCCGCGCAGGTTCCCTCGGCGACGTTGCCGGTACGAGTTTCTACCCCGGTAAGAACCTCGGCGCGTACGGCGATGCCGGCGCCGTGATGACCTCATCGCACGCTATCGCCGAGCGCGTGCGCATGCTGCGCAACCACGGCGGCCTGCAGAAGTACGAACACCTTGAGGTCGGCACGAACTCGCGCCTGGATTCCCTGCAGGCCGTCGTTCTCTCGGCCAAGCTGGCCCGCCTCGAATCCTGGAACGCGGAGCGAAGGAAGCTGGCCGAGCGCTACGACCGTCTGCTTTCCGGGCTGCCGCTGGTGACCTGCCCCCGCACGGTCCCCGGCAACGAACACGTCTTCCACCAGTATGTGGTGCGGGTGCCCGAGCGGGACCGTGTTCTGGCCGAGCTGAACGCGCACGGAATCGGCGCCGGCATCCACTACCCGCTGCCGGTGCCGCTGCTTCCCGCGTTCGCCGGCCCCGTTCCGGCGAGGGGGCGTTTCCCCGTCGCCGAGCGTTTGGCGACCGAAATCCTTTCCCTGCCGATCTATCCGGGGCTGGAGCCCGAGCAGCAGTACTACGTCGCCGAGCAGCTCGCCCTCTCGATCGGGCGCACGCCGGCCGTGGTGACCGGCATCCGCGCAGCCGGGTGAAGATTGTGACGGGAGGACAGGGCGTCAGGACGGTGCGCGAGGCTCCGGGAGCCTCGCGGGCGCTGTTCTGGAGCTTCTCGAACACTGCCGTGTCGCGCCTGGGTACCCTCGGAATCGGCATCGTCCTGGCGCGCGTCCTCGGCCCGGAGGAGTTCGGCACGTATGCCGTGGCCTTCGTCGCCCTGATGGCGATCCTGAGCTTTAACGAGCTCGGCGTGAGCCTGGCGATCGTGCGGTGGCCTGGCGACCCGCGCGAAATTGCGCCGACGGTCACCACGATCTCCATCGTCAGCAGCGCAGTCGTCTGCATCGGGGGCTACGCTCTTGCGCCCTGGTTCTCCGCCGTGATGGGCGACCCGGACGCCACCGATGTCGTGCGGCTGCTCGTCCTGAGCGTGCTGGTGAACGGAGTGGTCGCGACCCCGGCCGCTCTGCTCCAGCGGGAGTTCCGGCAGGGGACCAGAATGATCATCGACCAGGTGAATGTCTGGGTCGGCGCGGTGCTATCGGTCACCCTGGCTCTGCTGGGCTGGGGTGCGATGAGCCTGGCCGTCGGCCGCATCGCGGGAACCGTTCTCTCCGGCGTGCTGTTCCTCGTGTTCTCGCCGCTGCCGTACCGCCTCGGTTTCGACCGCCGTCACGTCAATGCGCTGCTGTCGTTCGGGCTGCCCCTCGCCGGTGCCAGCCTGATCGTCTTCTTCGTCAGTTACGCCGATCAACTGGTCGCCGGCCGATACCTCGGGGCCACCATGCTCGGTTTCTACGTGCTGGCGTTCAACCTGGCCAGCTGGCCGGTCAGCATGTTCTCCCAGCCGCTGCGCAGTGTGGCGCCCGCTGCCTTCTCCAGGCTCCAACATGACACGGCGCAGATGAATACCGCGTTCCGGTCTACCCTGCGCGTCCTCGCCGCCGCCGCGCTACCCGTCTGCTTCTTCCTCGCAGGCGCCTCAGACCCCGTGATCCGCTTCGTGTACGGCGACGTCTGGGCGCCCGCGGCGACCGCTCTCACCTGGCTGGCACTGTTGGCGGCTTTCCGGATCATCTTCGAACTGGCCTACGACTTCCTCGTCGTGTTGAGGAAATCCGGGTCGCTGTTCCAAATCCAGATCTGGTGGCTGGCCGCGCTCGTGCCGGCGCTCATCGGCGGAGCCCTCTGGGGCGGGCTGGGCGGCATCGGCCTCGCCCAGGTGGTGGTGGCCGCGTCAATCGTCCTGCCGCTCTACCTCTGGCGCCTGAAGAAGACCGGGATACTGATCCGACACGTGGCCCAGCCGATCGGACTTCCCCTCGCGGGCGGACTCCTG
This sequence comes from Cryobacterium sp. M23, assembly GCF_002929655.1. Classification (NCBI taxonomy): domain Bacteria; kingdom Bacillati; phylum Actinomycetota; class Actinomycetes; order Micrococcales; family Microbacteriaceae; genus Cryobacterium; species Cryobacterium sp. M23. The sequence continues at coordinate 20,166 of NZ_PJJV01000069.1, read as the reverse complement.
GTCCTGGTTGCGGGGCTCCTGGCCGGAACAGCCATTGAGAACCCGTTCCTGGCCGCGCTGCCCTCCGGGCTGCTCGCGCTGGCAGTGATGGGGCTGCTCCTCCATCGGGAACGGGATACCCTCCGTTCGCTCCGGGGCCTGGGCACAGTGCCGGCCGATGCCGGGGTCGGCGGTGGGGCCCAGTGAGAATCCTCGTCTACCCGCACGACCTGGGGCTCGGCGGCAGCCAGCTCAACGCGATCGAGATTGCGGCCGCCGTTCAGGCGCTCGGCCACAGCGTCGTCATCTTCGGTCGGCCCGGTGCCCTGATTGACCGGATCGAGGATCTAGGACTCGAATTCGTCGAGTCCCCGCGACCGGGGAAGCGACCTTCACTCGGCGTCGTGGCGGCGCTGACGAACCTGATCGATGAGCGGGAAATCGACATTCTGCACGGGTACGAATGGCCGCCGGCACTCGAGACGGTACTGGCGTCACGTCGACGCCCGGCAGCCCGGTCCTTTGTCACCGTGATGTCGATGTCCGTGCCGCCGTTCATCCCGCGCACCGTTCCTCTAGTGGTCGGCACGGCCGAGATCGCGGCTGCGGAACGGTCGAACGGGCGCCGCAGGGTGAGCGTGCTCGAACCTCCGGTCGATGTGTCCTTCAACCGTGCTGACCTGGACGTGGGACTTGCCGACTTCCGTCGCCGCTGGCATCTCGACGGAGGGAAGATGACGGTCGTGTCGGTGACCAGGTTCGCCCACGAGCTCAAACTCGAGGGAACCCTCGCGGCCATGGACGCCGTCGCGCGCGTCAATCGGGACATCCCGACGCGGCTCGTGCTGGTCGGTGACGGTCCGGCCCGGGGCGAGGTGGAGGCGAAGGCCCGGTTCATCAACGCCCAGGCAGGGGAGGGCACAATCGTGCTGACCGGCCAGATCTCAGATCCCCGGCCGGCCTACGCAGCAGCGGATGTCTCACTCGGTATGGGAGGATCGGCCCTCCGGGCCCTGGCCTTCGCGAAACCACTGGTCGTGCAGGGCGAACAGGGGTTCTGGCGCCTCCTGGCCCCCGATTCGGTCCAGGGCTTCCTTTGGACAGGCTGGTACGGGGTAGGTCGCTCCTCCGAGGACGGAGCGGACACCCTTGCCGGCATCCTCCGCGAGGTCCTCAGTGATGGACGCCTGCGTCGGTCCCTCGGCTCGTTCGGCCGCGACGTCGTCGAGGATCGATTCTCCGTGACTCGGGCCGCTGGGTTGCAGGTGGAGCACTACAGCGCCGCGCTGGCCGAGGCCCCGGGTTCCCTGTCCACCCTCGTCGGCGACGCGGCCGCATTCGCCCGCTATGCCCGGTACTACGCGGGAAAACGCGTCCGGCGCGCGCTGGGCCGGGAGCAGGCCGACGATTTCAATGCCCGACCCGTCTCCGGGTCCACCCAGGTCCTGCGCCGCAGCCGGACGGGGGTGTCATGACGGGCGAGCCTGGTGCCGTCGTCTACATCGCCGGCAGCCGCTGGGAGGGCGTGGCGGGCACCGACTGCCGGCTGGTGACTGCCTTGGGTACCCGCGTCCCGGCGCTCTGGGTTGACCCTCCTTTCTCTGTGCTGACGCGTACGCGCGGCGGCGGAGTGGAATTGAACCGGGCCGGACGGTCGTCGGTGGCGCCCGGGGTCACTCGGCTGCAGGTCCTCGCGCCGCCCGGGGCGTCCCGTCCGGGAATCAGGCACGTGACCGCGCGGGTGGTCGCCCGGGGCATTCAGTCGGCCCTCGCCGCGAGCGGCGCGTTGGCAGCGGTGATCGTCCTTGCGTCTCCGCTGGCCCGGTTCCCCCGCGGCGTCGCTGGGTTGCGGATGTTATACGTCACCGATGACTGGCCGGCTGGAGCAGCCATGATGGGCCTGCCGGCCGCGCGGGTGTGGTCGGTCCTGGCCCGCAACGTGCGTGACGCGGACGTCGTCGCGGCCGTCTCTCCCGATCTGGCCGCGACATTGGAACGGGACTACGGGGTCTCAGTGCATGTGCTGCCCAATGGCTGTGAACCGAATCGGGCGCTCGCGCCGGAACCCGACACGGCACGGGCGGGACTCGTGGGCCAGCTCAACGAGCGCTTGGATGTCGGGATCCTGGAGGCCGTGAGGGCCGGTGGCACGCCACTGGACATCGTCGGCCCGCGCATGGACCGGGATACCGTTACCCGGCGTGAACTGGATCGTCTCCTCGCCGCGGACGGTGTGACCTGGCACGGAGCGGTTTCGTTCGAGGAGCTGCCCGCCCGAATGGCGCGGATGGGTGTGGGGCTGACGCCCTACGCCGACACCGCCTTCAACCGCGCCAGCTTCCCGCTCAAAATTCTCGAGTATCTGGCCGCCGGACTTCCTGTCGTCTCCACAGATCTTCCCGCGGTGCGTTGGCTCGATACCGACCTGATCACCATCGGCCGCGACCCGGAGGAGTTCGCGCGCCAGGTCCGGGAGCTTCTCGGGCGCCCTATCGACCCTGCTGAACGCGACCGGAGGATTGCCTTCGCGGTGGGGCACACCTGGCGCGCCCGTGCCGACCAGCTGCTGGCCCTCGTCACCAACTTATCGGCAGCGTCCGATATCCTCCTCTGAATCCGACCGTTGCCGACGCTGGACTGTCGCGCCGCCCCTAGCCTGGCTGCGACAATGCGTCCGCTTCGGTCGGGGGAAGGCCACTGGCCCGATTGCGGATGGCCAGACGCCAGTACGCCCCACACAGCCCCAGCATGAGGAAGAGCGTGCCTCCGGCCATGCGGAATGAGAACGCGTCGAACAACGCCGTGAGGACGGCCCCGGCGAGCACCGAAGCCGCCAGGGCAGGGCCGAGCTGGCGCGTGAGGGCATCTGGCGGCCAGCGACGGGCAGTGATGGCGACGACAATCCCGGTGACGAGCAGACTGACCAGGGCGAGCAGACCCAGGGTGCCGAGTTCGACAACGGTCAGAAGATACTGGTTGTCGAGGATCCGGTACTCCCGGGTGTAGGTGCCGAAGCCCCGCCCCAGGATTGGACTGCGGCTGAATATTTCATTCACGTCCTCATAGCCGCTTGAACGGGAGGTGATGCTCGGGTCGCTTCCGGTATTGAGGAACAGGCCCCGTAAGGTGCCGAGCATACCGGGGACGGTCAGGTAGAGCAGGGCCAGCCCCGCTGCGGAGGCGACGGCCACCCGGATCCGGACTTGCCGCGACCAGAACGGTAGGAGCGAGACGATGCCCAGCGCCAGGCCCAGCCAGCCCGAACGGGACCCGGAGACCGCCAGCGCCGCGATGATGACGAGAGCGGGCAGCCAGCGATGCCAGCGTGAACGGGTGGTGTCCGTCAGGGCGAACGTCAGCGCGATCGGCAGGATCATCGACAGAACCGCGGCGTACTCGAGCGGGCTCATCGCCGTGGCAGCGGCGCGGGCGAATCCGTTCCTGTCCTGTACGGCGGAGAAGTCCTGGGAAACGCTCAGCCCGGGAATGCTGATTGACGAGACGAAGGACTGGCCCGTTGCGAACTGGACGAGGCCCAGGGCCGCGAGCAAGGCGCCAGCCACGACGAGTCGATGGAGCAGGATGCGGAGCCGCGCCATGTTCGGAATGAGATCGGTGGCAACGAGCAGGATGCTGGCGAGGGCGAACAGGCGGATCAGGCCGAGATCGGCGCCGCTGACTTCTGAGCTCGACAGCGGGCGGAGCATCGCGACTATGTAACTCGCCAAGACCGCGCCCACAAACAGGGTCAGCGCTAACCGCACGGGTTGCGTCGCGAGGTCCACCACCGGTTCCCGCCGCGCCAACTGGTACCAGCACCACCAGAGGCCCGCGGCCAGCGCGAAGAGAGCGGAGGGGGATCCTGCGCCACCGAGTCCCCCGATCGTCCGATCGGAGGGGATGACATAGAGCAGCGCCAGAAACGCGGTGAGAACGGTCACCGCGTCCTGGCGGGGAAGCCGCGCCATCCGGACGACGATCGACGGCGGGACCTTCGAGGTGGGATCCGGCATGGTCAACCCCGGGCGCGACGCACCGTGGCAGGGGTGCGTGGGGTTCGGGCCGCAATGGCAGATTTAGCAGTCCTGGCCGGCTTGGTCTTGGCCGGCGGCGTCGTGGCAAGGGAAGAGGCGCTCGACGATGCGGCCGGTGATTGATCCGGGGGAGCGGCCGGTGTTTCGGCCGGTTTCGGTGCGGTTTGGTCGCCGGCGTGTGTGCCGCGACCGCGACCGGGACGCGAGCGGCGCGATCGCAGAAGACCGTCGATGAGGCCCGTCAGCAGGATCGTGAGGGTGACCCCGGCCGCGGTGAGGACCCCCAGGGCCTGCGTTCGGAGTTTCGCATCCACGGTGGCCGCTGTGTCCACGGACAAAGTCATGACCGTGATCCGGGAATCGACTGGCACACCAAGATCGGTCTGCAGGTCGGACAGGGCCGTCGGAACGGCCTCAAGTACTGCCGCGGTCAGGTTACGCGCGCCGGCCTGGGTCGACGCGGTCGAGGTGATGAGCATGATCGGCCCGCTTGTGGTCGTGTCCGCGATGGCCTCGTACGTAGCCTCGGGGTGGGCGTCCTCGAGCCGCTCACGCTCGGCATCCGCATCGAGTGAGCGGGTCAGCACGTCGAGGGCCTGGCCCAGACCTCCGAGATAGAGGTAGGGATTGCCGTCGGGCTCCGTAGAGATTTTCGGCGGAAGGAGGACCATGCTCGCTCGGGACTCGTACGTAACCGGGATGGTCTGGAAGGCGACCCCGGCCAGGCCTGCGGTGAGAAGAAGCCCAAACAGCACGAGATACCACCTGCGGAGCAGGCTACGTATCAGGTCGCGCAAGTACATTGATGACCTTTCACTTTGTTGACCAGGGATAACACTGAGGTCGGATGGACGTGATGTCAGTGGGCAGCCGGCGGTCTCCAGGTGGCGACCCGATGTTTCGCCCTGTCCCAGCCGTCCTTCCCGAGGATTGCCCGTCCCATGCGCTTGACCGCAGCTCGGAACCAGTCCCGGATGCCGCGGAGCGGCTGGGCGACCAGCCGGTCACGGAGCACGGCGGCAGGTTGTGGGTTCGGGATATCGTCGAGCAGCCCGAGGAACAGTTCCCGGTAGGGGCCCGGAGCGCTGAGGCGCCCGTGGACCTTGTTGCTCACATTGGTTCCATGCACGACCTGGAGCCACCCCGGGCGGCCGGCGAGCTCCCTGACAGGGAGATGCCGGGGGAGCAGATCGTGCCAGTCGAGCCAACACGTGCGGGGCTCGGCCGTCCAGCTCTCACGGACCGAACAGAATGCGTTGTGCCGGTCGAAGCGGAGGAACAGCCCCGCCGGGCTCATGATCAGCCCCCGGGTGAGGTAGAGCGCCGTCGGCGCGGAAGGCGCCTGCCCGGACTGCAGGCGGTTGACGAAATCGATAGCGAGTCCGTCATCGTTGTCGAGGTTAGTGGTGATGAGTTCGGACCGGGGCGTGCCCACCACACTGCGGAGGTCCGAGATCAGCTCGGAGTGGTTGAATGATGGCCGGAACAGAGGTACGAACGTTCCCGCGGCCCGGTATTCCTCGATCCGCTCCAGCAGCCATGACGGACTCTCCGGGTCGAAATAGATCACCCAGGTGAAGTTTTCGTTCGTCTGAGCCCGCACGGATGGAACACAGTAACGCTCGAAAAGTTCCATTCGCGTGCGCAGCCAGCCCTCTTGGGCGCGCACGACGCTTTCGACGCCCACGCTGGGTAGGTTGAACCGGGTCAGGAGGACATGGTCGATGGTGCTGGGCATGCGTATCCTTTCGGTTCACGTTTGCGCACTGCTTGAGGTCAGTTGTACGCGATCCTGGACGGGCCGCCAAGGGGTCGAGTTGCCCCCGAACGGGTGTCCTCCTAGATGGCGAGGCGGTAGATGTGGTACGAGTACTCGTGCTCGAAGGTGTCGCTGAAAGTTCCGTCAGCGGCGACCGGGAGGGTGCGATCTTCCCCGATGACCTCGACGGATGTCCCGACGAGGCCGGTCGGCAGGGTGAAGGTGCGCTCGCCGGGGTTGGACGTCCCGTCCACCATCGCGAAGATATAGGCAGACCCGCTGTCGGCCTTCAACATCGTGTCGAGTCCGGCCCCGAAGCTGTGTGCGTACGACTGGGTGTTGAGCGCCCGCGCCAGAGAGTGGATCCTGTGGTTCACGGCCTGCGCCGCTGCCACCTGGGGAGCCCCGCAGAAGTCTTCCTCCATCTGCGACTGGCGGAAGAGGCTTCCTCCCTGGCAGGGGCCGGTGAAGCTCTGGTTGAAATACACGATGCCACGCGCCTCGTTGATGACTGAGCTCATGACCGCGCCCTCGAGCTGGCCCGCCGTGATGCTGGCCACGAACGGACCCTCTCCGGGGCCCCCGTTCAGATTCTCCACGAACTGCCACAGCGGTTGCAGCACACCGTCCGAGGCATCCCGTTGGCGCAGCATGTCCATCGTTTGGCCGTAGGACGACGCCGTGCGGCAATTGTCCTTACTAATCGGGTTCAGGTAGGCCTCGCCGCGGTAGATCGACCAATCACAGAACGGAATCGTATACCAGTACATGTCAACCGACACCGCGTCGGTGTAATCGTTGACGTAAGCCTGGTGATCGGCCGTGGTCCCATCCGTGCTGATGACCGTCTGGGTGAAGTTGGCGTAATTGAAGCGTCCGTTGCCGGCAACCTCTTCGCTGCGCTCCTGCAGGTGGGCGCGGCCATCCTCCGGTGTGAACCGGCCGTCGACCTCGTCATCGAGGAAGTTCCCAACCCAGTTGGTGCTCGCTTCCGTGAACGTTCCGTTCAGCTTGGTGCCGATCCAGAAAATTTCGTTGTCCTCGAACAGCTTGTAGTCGGTTCCCTCCCACATGCCTATATAAGTGTTGATGCCCAGGTCCTTGTCGTACTGGGCTTCGGCATCGTTGGAGACACCGTTGTACCAGACCACAATCGGGAAGAAGTCGGGGTTGTCCCAGCCGGCCGCAGCCGCGGCGCTGAATTGGTTCCAATACTCGGGTCCGCCTTCCCAGGGGATGCGCGGCAGGTCGAGTGTTGTCGGCCTGGGTGCCGAGGTCACGGCAGGCGGCGGCGGTGCGGAGGGCGCGGACCTCTCCGATGAGGTGTTGCTCGGCTGGGAGGGGTTCGCGAGCATCAAGACGAGGGCAGAGACGAGGCCCGCTCCTGCCACGACCGCAATAATGGCTGCCGACCGAGCCGTACGCGCCTTCATCGTCCCGCCCTTCCTGATCGGGGTGGCCTTGCCCCGATCCGCAATTGCCCAGTACTATAACCAGCCCCGGCCCACTCCGCAGGAGAGGCAAGATGACCGCCAGGCAGCTGATCCGTGTGCTCATTCGGCGCTGGTACGTGGTGCTCGCGTGCATGCTGCTGACCGTGGGAGCCCTCAACCTGGCCACCAGCGTGAACGGCGTCTATTGGACACAGGTCGACGCCGTGCTGCTGCCGCCCAACAGCACGAATTCCATCGAGTACCAGAACGCCAGCCTCGTTCATTTCGCGGCGATCATCGAAAGAGAACTGAACGGCGGATCCGACACGGCAAAGAAGTCCGCGTCGAGAGCGCCGCTGTATGGCACCGGTGTGCGCAACGGGTACAAAATCACTCTGCCGAATTCGGGGGGACAGTGGAGCTCCAACTTCAATCGAGCAGTCCTGGCCGTTGAAGTGGTCGGCTCGAGTCCGGAGCGCGTCGACCAAATGCGTGTCGAGGTCCTGGCCCGTATCAACGATCTGATTCGGAACAAACAGCAGAGCCTCGGTGCTGCACCGCGGGATTTGATCACGGTTCTCGAATCCCCGGCGCAACCGGTCATCCGTTACGCCGAGGGCAACCAGAGGCGGGCCAGTGCTGCAGTCGGCATCATGGGCGCGGGAATCGCCATTGCCGCGAGCCGGCTGGTCGATGGCGCTCTCAATCTTCGGCGCCGCCGTCATCGGGCGCCCGCACGGGTCGCCGAGCCGGCTCCGGTCTGATCGCTCATCGACTTGAATCGTCTCTCTCCCATTTCTTCCGGCGGCTCCTCGCCGCTGCCACACGGCCCGTGCCCGTGAGCGCTGCATAAGTCAGTGCATCCCACGCGCTTGCCGGGCCGCGAACGGACCATGCCAGTTCACGCATGCTGCGCACGGTGGTCGAACTGGAACTCGACTCGATCGTGCCTCGGTGCTGCCGGGTCAGGACGGCGATCAGTCCACGGATGCTGCGCGGCGTCCGGACTCGTACCGGTACCGTGTCCAGGGTGGTCTTTTCCTCCGAGGTGAAGATCGTGTCGACGAAAAGGTCATCCGCGGTGAGTGCGGGGAAGGCGCCGAACCGTTCATGTCCGGCGGCATTCACGGCATACACTCCGGCACCCCAGAGCGCGGAGTGCATCGACGGCATACGACCGCGAGCGCGATAGTAGGCCCGTACCAGTGGCGAGGCCCCGGTCGTGTCATACCGGAAGGCCGGGCGAGCGGCGAGAAGGTTTCCCGACGACAGGGTGGAGAACACGGCGTGCACGGCATCGGTCGTGATCTCGATATCGGCGTCCAGATAGATCCGCGGCCACGCGCTGGCTTCGCCATCACCCGCGTTGAGCGCGGCAGTCTTGGAGGACTCCGTGATCTCCACGACTCGAACGTCCGGGAAAGTGCGGGCGATCGAGGCGGTTGCGTCGGTGCAGCCGTTACAGCTCACGATGATCTCCGCTTCGTTCCTTTCAGCCAACGGGGCGAGGGCGCGCAGGGTACGTCCGATCACCGCGGCCTCGTTGTGAGCCGGGATGATGATCGAGCCGGCTGGGTGCCCTGACGGAACGGAGGTGGGGGCCGTGCGGGTTGAATGCGGGAGCCGCCGCCATTGGTCCGGATGGGTCAGGATGCCCAGTGTGGCGCGGTTGACGGCCACCCTACTGCGCAGCAATTCGTGCAGGATCACCGTGGAATGGAAGGCCGCGGCATAAAGGGCCGAACGGTGCTTTCGGATGTAACGCACCCGGTTGACGGTGAGAAGCGCATCCAACACGGGAGAAGCCCCCGAGCCGCCCTGGGCGTGGATCATGGTGGCTTCGGGTTCGTACCAGATCGTGGCGCCCGCGTCCCGGATCCTCCGCAGGTAGTCCGTCTCCTCGGAGTAGAGGAAGAACCGCTCGTCCCACGCACCGATCATCTCCGCGATATCCCGGCGGAAAAGCAGGGCGGCTCCGGTTGCCCAGTCGACACGATGCGCGTGCTGGTAGCTTTCCGGGTCAGTATCGAACTCGGACAGCCAGCCCGGACGGTGATTGTCGCGCCGCCCGAAGAGGGCATCGCCGAGAGCCCTGGTCACAGTGGGCTCACGCCGGATCGAATGGTAGGTGGTGCGATCCGCATTGAGAAGGCGGGGTACGATCGCGCCCGCTCCCGTGAGGCTCATCCGGTTCAGCATGGTGTGCAGCGCCCCGCGCTCCACGGTCAAGTCTGCGTTCAGCACCAGGACCGCGTCGGTGGCGCCCGCGTGCGCTCGAGCAGCGTTCACCCCGCCGGCGTAGCCGAGATTGCCGCCGGTGTCCACCGTTATCACACCGGACTCGGCTCCCAGCAGGGCCTTCGTTCCGTCGGTGGAGTCGTTGTCGGCGACGATCACCCGAAGGCGGAGATCGAGGCATTCTCGCCGGAGACTGGCCAGCAGGCGGCCGACGTGGTCGGCACTGTTGTAGGTGACTACGATGACGGCGATATCCGCGTACTCATCGGCCGCGCTGAATCGGCCCTCCGGCGCCGCGGATGGCGACGGTAAGGCCTTCGGGGGTGCGGTAACGGAGGGGATGGCGTCTGCTTCACGCGTACGTCGCACTGCCAGATATGCGGGCGGGTCCTCCACGAGGTAGCGCGAGGCTAGCCTCCTCGGTTCCAGGGCCAGGCGCCAGGTCCACTCGAGGCCGTGGCGTGCGACCCAGTCCGGTGCGCGGCTGACGCGCCTGGCGAGGAAATCGACGACGGCCCCGAAGGCGAGTAGCACCTGGGCTCCGGTCTCGGCGCCGTGCCTCGCAATCCAGAGTTCCTGACGAGGTTTGCCGAGTGCGACCACGAGCAGGTCGGTGCGGGCGGCCGCAACTTCGTGGGCGAGCGCTATGGAGCGCTCCGGGTCGCCGAGATCGTCGCGGGACGGCGTCCAGAAGCCCGAGATCAGGAGCGAAGGATGTTCCCGCGCGAGTTGCGTGCGGAGTTGCTCGTGCGTACTCTCGGCGCCGCCGAAGAAGCCGATCCGAGTTCCGTCGCGCTCGGCGCGGGCGATGATCGGACCGATCAGATCGCTGCCCGCCAGCCGGGGCCAGCTGTGACCGGTCAGGCGCCGGGCCTGCGTGGCCAACGGCGCACCATCGACCAGATTCAGCCATTCGAGCTGAGGCGGCTCCCCTCTGCTGCCTGCTCGTTCGAGCGTGCCGATCCACCGTGAGCCGGCGCCGAAATGGTGGATGTGGTCCAGGTTCACGGAGGCAACGGCGAGTGCTACTCTGCTGCGGGTGGTCGCGCGGGAGGCGATGTACTCCACCGCGTCGTTGAACTCCCGCAGGTCGACGGGGGCGCCGCCCAGTGAGATCCGGGTCGCGCTTATCGTCATGCGCGCACCGTGAAACGGGGGCAGGCAGTCGGCCGGGGCCGAGCGCTCAGAGGGCCTGGGCGGTGCTGGCGGTGAGGGAACATGGGTAACCCTTCTGGTTGACGTGCTAACCGGCCGAGCCGAAAACAGCGAAGACCGTGTACTCCGATCCCTGCCGTGTCGCCGTAACTGTGAGGGTGATCGCGTCGGCACCGCGAGCGAATGACACTGCGGTCGAGCCGCCCACCGAGGCGGACGAGCTGCCGGCGAGGCCCAGCTTCCCGAAGGCTGTCTGGTAGAACGTGACCACGTCCTGGGTGCTGTCCGGGGTCGTCGCATCCAGTCCGGCCTGCACGATACCGTCGCTGGAGGAGACGGATGTGGTTCCGAGGACCGATTTCGGGGCGACGGGAATGGCACTCGGGAATCCAGGGACCATTGATCCGTTCGCTGTGGCGGATTCGGGTGGCGAACCGGTGAGGAGGGGTTTGATCGGTTCGGAGGGAGGTAAAATGCTGATGTCATCCGTGCCTGGGATGGGAGCCTGCGTCGGCCAGCCGGACCCGCGGTCAGTGGGGCTGAGGCTGGGGGCCGGGTCTGGGTCTGGGTTCGGGTCCGGGTCCGCTGAGCCTTTCGGCGTGAGCGGTTCGCTCGTGGAGGGAGCGGAGGTGTCGCCCGGTGTCGCTGCCCCGGACGCTGATGGCGTGACGGGACCCTGTGTCTGGGCGCCGGAGGACGCGGTTTCGCCGGGGCTGTTGAACGCGACAGCGGCGCCAACGGCGACGACAGCGATGGCAAGCGCGGAGGCGGCGATCACATGTTTTCGCGTCATGGAAAAGCTCCGTCTGTGACGCGAGGCTGCGGAGTGATATCGGCCAGGGAGCTCTCGGCGTGTTTGCCCAGGGTGGTCAGGTGGAGTCGTGTCCCGTCCTCGTCTTCCATGAACTCGTCCCCCGTAGCCGGGCAGGCGAATCGATGGTCTCCCTCGTCGTGCAGACGAACGCCGTTGCGGCCGACCCAGCCGATGCGGCGCGCGGGAACCCCGGCCACCAGCGCGAACTCGGGTACGTCTTTGGTCACGACGGCACCAGCGGCAACCATCGCCCAGCGGCCAATCGTGACGGGGGCGACGCAGACGGAGCGGGCACCGATGGACGCGCCTGTTCGCACGGTCACGCCAACCATCTCCCAGTCTTCCGACTTCTTCCTCGTCCCGTCGATGTTCGTGGCCCGAGGAGAGACGTCATTCGTGAAGACCGCTGCGGGGCCGACAAAGACGCCGTCCTCTAGCAGGGCCGGCTCGTACACGAGCGCGTAGTTCTGCACCTTGCAGTTCTTGCCGAGGATGACGCCGGGCCCGATGTAAGCGCCGCGCCCGAGGATGCAGCCCGGGCCGAGCCGGGCATACTCTCGAACCTGGGCCAGATGCCAGACCTGGCTTCCCTCCCCGATCACAGCGCACGGGTCGACGTCGGCCGTTTGTGCGATGTCCATCAGTAGGCTCCAACCGGGTTGACGACGACACGGAAGGTTCGCCAGAGGATGATGAGGTCGCCCGTGAGTGACCAGTTCTCGACGTAGTACAGATCGAGCCGCACACTCTCCTCCCAGCTGAGGTCGGAGCGTCCGCTGATCTGCCAGAGTCCGGTGAGGCCGGGTTTGATGTAGAGGCGACGGTGAACATGCGTGTCGTATCCGCGAACCTCGGCGGGTAGCGGCGGTCGAGGACCGACGAGGCTCATGTCTCCGACCAAGACGTTCCACAACTGGGGTAGCTCGTCGAGGGAATACTTGCGGATGACCCGTCCGACCCGGGAGACCCGGGGGTCATTCCGCATCTTGAACAGGAGTCCGGAGCCCTCGTTGCGTTCGCGGAGGAGACCGAGCCTTGCTTCTGCGTCACTCGACATCGAGCGGAACTTGAGTATCCGGAAGGTGTGTCCGTTGCGTCCGACGCGCTCCTGCAGAAACAGAACGGGACCTGACGTGTCGAGCTTGATGAGCGCTGCGATCACGGCCAGCAGGGGGAGCAACATGAGAAGCGCGAAGGCGGACACGATGACATCCACGCTGCGCTTGAGGACGTACTTTCCGCCTTGGAAGTGGGGTATTTCAACGTGGATCAGGGGGAGACCCTCGACGGGGCGAAAGTGAATGCGAGGGCCTGCGACATCCGTCAGTCGGCTAGAGAGAACGAGCTCGGCGGAAGTGCCCTCCAGTTCCCACCCGAGGTTGCGCACGTAGTGGCTTCCACCGCTAGGGTGGCCAGCCACGATGACGGTGTCGATCCCCATCGCAATGGTGGCTCGGGCGATCCGGGCGAAGTCGGCGACGATCGGAACTTTGTGCTTGCCCGCCGAAATGGTACCGCCCACCCCCGCGGTGTCCAGGGCCGCGCCGACGATGCAGTACGCGGCCCCGGAGTGCTGGTCCATCTGGCCGATCACGTACTCGATGTCGTCGCGGTTGCCGACGACGATGGCTCGGGACAGGTAGTGGCCGAATCGCCGTTGGTTCAACAGCCATTTGCGCCAGAGCCAGCGAGCGAGCGTGAGTGCGGTGAGGCCGAGGGGAAGGGCGAGGAGGAAGTAGGCGCGCGCCGCGTCGATGTCGAGCAAGAGAAAAGCGATGGCCAGCAGGCCGAAGGTGACGACACTGGCGCTGATGACGTGTTTGTACTCGGTGGCGCCGACACCGATGATGCGCGAATCCCTGGTGTGGAAGATTCCCAGGGTGACGATCCAGGTGGTCATGACGACGAGGGGCACCGTCCAGGAATCGATGGGCAGGGGTGCCCGGACAAAGTCCAGCGCACCGAGGTGGGCGAGCAACGCAAACGTGACGACGGACACGATGATGCTGATGTCGGTGATCTGGAGTTTCCTCCGGTAACGCTGGGCCCAAATTCGGCCTGCCGACGGCGAATCCATCGTGAGCGGCGAGTTAGCACCAATCGCCGCGGGGACAGCACGGAGCCTCGAAGACCGCCTTAGGGGCAGGCTGCCCGCCGCCATCGACTCTGGCCACGGGCTGCTCATCTTTCACTCACCTTGATTGCGGGTGCGTGCAGAACGGCGGGGTGCGGCGGGGTGCGGGGGGTCCGGTAGGAGCGGGACGGGGTGGTGCGGAGTCGCCACAAGGCGACACGCGTCAGGTTGGTGTTCACAGTCATTCCCTGCAGTTCGGGTTTACAGGTCAGTGCGGGCAGTGCCAGGTGCTCTCGGTAACGCCGGGTTAACATCGGTCCTGCCGGACTATGGCGGGTATGTCCATTGACCGGAAGATCCAGCAACATGATGAATCCTCAGGTGCCGGTGAAGGGAATATACTCCGATTTCGATTCCGATGCCGGTTGCGGTTACCGCTCCCGGGCCGGCGTCATCCGACGGGGACCGGGACCGGTGGATCCGTTCGACGGGTCTGTTCACGACTCCGGCATCTGAGCTATCCTCCTTGTGAAATAGCCCGTCAATAAAAACAACGCATTCGCGAAGCGGCCGGGCACCCAGGAGGGCCACCATGGCGCGAGCGTCAGTAACCGTCATCGGCGGCGGCATACTGGGGCTCGCCGTGGCGGAACGGCTCTCTCGGAGCGGCACCAATGTCACGCTGCTCGAAAAAGAGAGCACGTGGTCAGCTCACCAAACGGGACACAATTCAGGGGTGATCCATGCCGGCCCTTACTACGCGCCGGGATCGCTCAAGGCAACCCTGTGCACCGCCGGTAACCGGTCGATGGTCGAGTTCGCGAGGGAGCACGGCGTCCCCCATGAACTCTGCGGGAAACTCATTGTCGCCGTCACCAAGGAGGAGATTCCCCGGTTGGAGCACCTGTACCAGCGCGCGATGGCCAATGGGGTCCCGGCGCGCATCGTGTCGGAGGAAGAAGCCCGGGAATTCGAGCCCAATGTCAGTGCGCTGCGGGCACTGCGGGTCGAGTCGACCGGAATCATCGACTACTCCCAAGTCGGCAGCGCATTCGCGCAACTGGCCGCTGGCCGGGGTGCCGAACTCATCCGAGGCGCACGGGTCGAGCGTATCGACGCGACGAGTGCAGGCGTTGTCGTGGACTACGGAACCGGCCACGTGGCATCCGATTTTCTTATCAACTGCGCCGGTCTACAGGCTGACCGTATCGCCGCCCTTGCCGGCGTCGCTCCGTCCGTGCGGATCGTGCCGTTCCGGGGCGAATACTACGAACTCGTACCGGAGAAGCGAGGTCTGGTGAATGGCCTCGTCTACCCCGTACCAGACCCGTCGCTGCCCTTCCTCGGCGTGCACCTGACCCGAATGATGGATGGCTCCGTACATGCGGGCCCGAACGCCGTGCTGGCTCTGGCGAGAGAGGGGTACGACTGGAAAACGATCGACCTGCGCGATGCCTTCGACTCGATCGGCTATCCGGGGTTCCTACGAATGGCGGGCCGAAACGTGGGAACTGGCGCACGCGAGGTCGCCCGATCGCTCTCCAAGGGACTATTCGCTCGCAGTCTGGCGAAGCTGGTACCCACCATCGAAAGAAACGACATCGTGCGCGCCGGCGCCGGTGTGCGCGCCCAGGCGGTGCGTCGGGATGGCACCCTGGCAGATGATTTCGTGATCCAGCGGGCAGCCAACCAGGTGCATGTCCTCAACGCACCGTCACCCGCAGCGACGAGCGCGCTCGAGATTGCCCGATACATTGTGGACATCGCGGGACTTGGCCGCTGACTCGGCTCAGTCCAGCGTGAGCCGCTCTCTCGGGTCAGGTGAATTTCTCATTGCTGACCGGGTAGCTTTTTCTCATGACATTCAACGACAACGCGAACATCGGCGGCGGCCGGGTCAGCAAAAGGGGCCGCACCGCGGGAATCGCAGTGGGCGGCGGCGTGGGTGCGATCGCCCTCTTTCTGCTCTCACAGCTCCTGGGTGTCGACCTGAGCGGCCTGGCCGGCGGCGGCACGCAGCCCGTCGACAGCGGCAGCGTGTCGAATCTGTCCGAGTGCACGACCGGCGCCCAGGCGAACGAAGACGTCGACTGCCGGATCAAGGGCGCGGCGGCGTCCCTCGACGTATTCTGGGCTGAGGAACTGCCCGCCCGCGGAGCCGAATACCAGCGGCCGCCGGTTGCGCTGTTCACCGACAGCGTCGGAACCGGGTGCGGCGGGGCCACCAGCGCCACCGGGCCGTTCTACTGCCCGCCGGATGCGACCATCTACATCGACACCGCGTTCTTCGGCCACCTGCGCACCCGCTTTGGCTCGTCGGGCGGCCCGCTCGCCGAAATGTACGTCGTGGCGCACGAATGGGGCCACCACATCCAGAATCTCGATGGAACCCTCGCGGCCTCCCAGGATGGACAGACCGGGGACGGCTCCAACGCGGTGCGCGTCGAACTTATGGCCGATTGTTTCGCCGGCGCCTGGGCCGGGGCCGCCTCCGACACCCGCGACACCGGCGGAGTGCCCTTCCTGAAGCCCATCACCCCGGCACAGATTCAAGATGCGCTCAGTGCGGCATCCGCGATCGGCGACGACCGCATCCAGGAGTCCATGCAGGGCCAGGTCAACCCGGAGGCCTGGACCCACGGCTCCAGCAAACAGCGCCAGCGGTGGTTCCAGACCGGCTTCGACGACGGCGCCGGTAGCTGCGACACGTTCGCGCCGGCCGACGCGGTGCTGTAGGGCGGGCGAGTCAGTTGCGCGTGAGCATGCCGTCGTGTTCGATGTAATCTTCGCCGGTGACCGGACACACGAAGCGGTTGTCTCCCTCGGCCCGCAGGGGCAGGCCGCTGCGCCCGACCCAGCCGGTGCGCCGAGCCGGCACGCCGACCACCAGGGCGTAATCGGGGACATTCTCGGTGACGACCGCACCGGCTGCCACCATGGCCCACCGTCCGATCGTGAGCGGGGCGATGCAGACCGCGTGGGCGCCGATCGACGCGCCGGTACGCACGGTCACCCCCACGAGGTCGCGGTCGTCGGTGGCCCTGAGCGTTCCGTCGGGATTCACGGCCCGAGGATGCGTGTCATTGGTGAAGACCGCCGCGGCGCCCACGAAAACCCCGTCCTCCAATAGGGAAGGCTCGTAGATGACCGCGTAGTCCTGGATCGTACAGTGCCGCCCAACCACGACGCCGGGTCCGATATAGGCGCCGCGGGCGAGAACGCACTCGGGGCCCAACCGCGCGTATTCGCGCACCTGCACCAGCGGGCGGATCGTGCAACCGGGGCCGATGATGGCGCTTGGATCGATCTCGGCCGACGCCGCGACTCCCATCACGGCCCCTCGGGCGGCAGGAAAAGGGTCGGGTGCGCCGCGAGGGGGCGGAGGAATCGACGATAAAGAAGCGTATTCACGGTGATTCCCTGCAGTTCGGGTTACAGGTCGAAGAAGTGCTGCCGCGGTGGTTGCCGCGTGCGCCGCTGCCGGGAATCCTCGCACGACATCTGCGAACAATCTGACGTTTTCTCAGCGTGTCACAGCACGGAATGTACCCCCGTTCGGACGCGAGCTACTAGNGGGGGGGGGGGGGGGGGGGGGGGGCTTGATTCGGGAGATGAACGCGCTGCGAGCCGGAGTCTTCCCCGGGCGGCCTACGGATACCGGGCTGCGAGGCAAAAAAAAGAAGGCCACCCCAGTAGAAGCCTGGGAATGACCTTCAGTGGCCCCGACCGGCGTCGATCCGGTGACCTTTCGATTTTCAGTCGAACGCTCTACCAACTGAGCTACAGGGCCAGAAGTGGCTTCGAGAAGCCGCTCCAAGGAAAAAAACCCTCTCTTTCGAAAGGGCCTGTTGCCTGTGCGACCCTGACCGGACTTGAACCGGCGACCTCCGCCGTGACAGGGCGGCGCGCTAACCAACTGCGCTACAGGGCCTCGTAAGAAGAACTAACGAGAGTCGAACTTTGTCTAGCTGTTTTCGTACTTCCTTATTCTTGCACATCCCAGACCTGCAGGATGCGTAGCCCCAACGGGATTCGAACCCGTGTTAACGCCGTGAAAGGGCGCCGTCCTAGGCCGCTAAACGATGGGGCCGAGACGCCATAAACCTCATGGCTTCCGACGCATAAGCATACGGTCTACCGCCCGGGAATCTCAAATCGAGAGCAAAAAGTGTTCCTTCCGGGGGTGTCGCAGGCATTGAGCCCGTGAATTTCCCAGGTTTCGCTTGACGGGCCGCTAGATTCAAGGGGGGTGTTTTGCCCAATTGTTGTTACTGCGAGCCGGTCTCAAGCAGTAGCAGATGTGTGTAACGAGCCCGATCGGGGAGTAATGAAGCGCACGACAGTTCCCTTCAGCCGGGAAGCACGAGCGGGAAAGGGGGGTGACGGATCCGCGGGCAGCAGGCGCAGTCGCCGCCACCGTGTCAGCCTGGCGACCGGTTTCGTCGCTGCGCTCTCCCTCTTTGTTTCCCTCATCGGTCCGGCCGGCCCGGCCCAGGCCATCGACTATCCAACGTGGCAGGACGTGCAGAACGCCAAGTCCAACACGGCCGCCGCCTCGGCGCAGGTCAGCCAGATCCAGGGTCTGATCGCCGACCTGCAGACCCAGGTGGCGCAGACCCAAGCCGAATCCGAGGCCCGCGGAGCGGAACTGCAGGCGGCGCAAGAGAAGTTCGACGAGGCCAGCCGGCGCGCCGCCGACCTCGAGGCGCAGTCCGCCGCGAGCTCCGCGGTGGCGGCGACCGCGACTCGCCAGGCCGGCCAACTTGCCGCCCAGCTCTACCGCACCGGCGGCACCGACCTGAGCGTGAACCTCTTTCTCGACGGCGAGGGGCGCGGCGAAGACGCCGATGCGCTCCTGTCCAAGCTCGGCAGCATGAGTAAGCTCGTCGAACGCAGCAGCAGCGTCTACGAGCAGGCGCAGACCGCCACCAACGTGGCCGAGTCTCTGGGCGACCAGGCCAAGGTCGCCCAAGCCGAGCGCGAGAAGCTCCGCATCGCGGCCGAGGAAGCGCTCGTCGCCGCGCAGGCCGCCGCGCAGGCGGCCGCCAATGCCCTGGCCGAGTCGGAGGCGAAGAGAGTCGAACTCGACGCCCAGCTGGCGTTCATGCAGGATGCGCAGGCCACTACGTCGGCCGGCTACGAGGCCGGCGTGGTCGAGCGGGCGCGACTGGCCGCCATCGAAGCGGAACGGGTGCGCGTCGAGCGCGCCGCGGCCAGCGCGCGGGCGGCCGCAGCGGCCGCAGCTGCAGCGGCCGCGAGGCCGAGCAGCGGGGGAGGCTCGTCCAGCAGCTCCGGCAGCTCCGGCGGCTCAGTCGGCGGCGGTGGCTGGGCGGTTCCATCCGGCGGGCGCATCACGGACGGCTACGGCCCGCGTGCGCAGATCTGCGGCAACGAGGGCTGCAGCAAGGGCTTCCACAGCGGCACGGACCTCGGCGCCGGCTGCGGCTCGGGAATCTACGCGGCCAGCAGCGGCACCGTCGTCTACGCCGGTCTCTACGGAACCTACGGCAACTTCGTTTTGATCCAGCACGCCAACGGCATCTCCACCGGGTATGCCCACATCCGCTCGGGCGGCATCTTCGTCTCCAACGGCGAGAGCGTCTCCGCGGGGGAGAACATCGCCAGCGTTGGGGAGACCGGTGCGGCCAGCGGCTGCCACCTCCACTTCGAGGTGCGCACCAACGGCAGCCAGATCAACCCGGTTCCGTTCATGTCGGACCGGGGCGCGTCCCTTGGCTAGGGACACCGACCGGCGGGGGTGGCGCAAGAAGCCCTCCCGTCTGTTCGCGGCGGTCGCCCTCGGAGCTGTCTCGGCATCCGTGGGCGTCGCGGCGCCGGCGGCGTTCGCCGTGCCCGGCTACCCCAGCTGGGACGACGTGGCGAAGGCCAAGCTCAGCGAGGCCACCAAGCAGGCCGAGATCGAATCGATCACCGAGCTGATCCAGGGCCTGCAGATCTCGGCGGCGGCGGCCACCAAAGCCTCGCTGATCGCGGCGGAGGCCTACCGGGTCGCTCTGGACGACCTCGGAGCGGCCACGGCCCGTGAAGCGAGCCTGGCGAAGCAGGCCCAGACGGCGGAGGCCCGTGCCGCGACCTCGAAGCTGCGGGCTGGCCTGATCGCAGCCCACCTGGCGAAGACCGGCGCCCAGGATCTGTCGCTGAGCCTGTTTCTCAACGGCGACAACTCCGATGAGTTGCTTGGACGGCTCGGCACCGCGAGCAAGCTGAGTGAGCAGTCGGACACGATCTACCGCGAAGCACTGCAGGATAAGAACACCTCCGAGTCGCTCGGGGAGCAGGCGGCATCCGCTGCCGAGGAACGCACCCGGCTCAGCGCGGAATCGCTGGCCAGGTACGAGGCGGCGAATGTGGCCGCGCAGGCCGCCGAGACGGCCTACGAGACCGAGCAGCGGCGCTCCACCGAGCTGTTCGCGCAGCTGGCCCTGTTGAAGGACACCACGGCCGAGGCCGAACGCGCCTACCGAGCCGGTCAAGATGCCGAGGCGGCGACGGCGGCCCTCGCCCGGGCGCAGGCGGCGGCCGCCCAAAAGACCGCAGCCGACGCCCAGAAGGCCGCGGGCGGCAAGAGCACGCCCCGGCAGCCGGCGGCCCAGCCCGCGCCCCAGCCCGCAGCACAGCAGCCCGCGTCACGGCCGGTCACCCCGGCCCAGGCGGCCCAG